>JAMFSG010000315.1 GCA_026225155.1 Verrucomicrobiota bacterium | reverse complement strand
TGGATGGATTCCGTGTTCGCGCCGTCCTTCGGTTCGTAAGTGTCGAGAAATTGTTCCTGCGTGCCGAGATAGCCGGGCTGGATGAAATCCACGATGCTCCACAAATCGAGCAAACGGTTTTCCAGTGGCGTGCCAGTGAGCGCGATTTTGTTTTCGCACTTCAATTGTTTCACCGACTGCGTGACTTGTGCGCCGGGATTCTTGATGAACTGCGCTTCATCCAAAATCACCGCGCGGAAGGAAAATTTATGGAACTCTTCCAAGTCGCGGCGGAGCAGGGCGTAATTCGTGACGATGATGTCGTGCTGCGGAATTTGTTTGCGCAGATTGTGTCGCGCCGCGCCGCTTTCGAGCACAAGCACTTTCATGTCCGGCGTGAACCGTTCGGCTTCGCGCCGCCAATTATGCAAAACGGACGCAGGACAAATCACGAGCGACGGCTTGGGATTTTTTTTGTTCTGCTCTTTCAACCACGCGAGCCAAGTCAATGTCTGCAACGTTTTGCCGAGACCCATGTCGTCGGCGAGAATGCCGCCAAGCCGCACCTGCACGAGATGCGCGAGAAAATCGAATCCGTCTTTTTGATACGGACGCAATTCCGCCTGCATCAATTTCGGCAATTCAGCGGGCGGAACACCTTTGAAATCGCGCACGCGTTCGCGCAACGCCTGCGCTTCCGGCGAATCCACAAAACGCGTCAAACCGTCTTCGTCCAAGTGCGCGACGTGTTCGAGGCCGACTTTTTGCGGCACGGCGATGAGACCTTCGACGCCCATGTCGGCCATCGCTTCATGCGCGCCTTGCACGGCGTTTAGATCGAGTTCGACCCAGCCGGAATTCGGCAATTTCACAAACCGTCCGGTCGCGGCGGCAAGGCGTTCGAGATCGGCTTTGGAAAGTTTCAAACCTTCCGCTTCCCATTCGGCGGAAACGGCGAGCCAGTCAATGCCGCTGCCTTTGACGACGAGGCGCGGTTTGAGTTGGCGCGGTGTGAGGAACAAACGATGGAACGCGGCGTTGCCAAGAAATTCCGCTTCGGCCGGACGCGACGCCCACGCTTCGGCGAGCGCGCCGAGAAAATTTTCGTTCGCATCGCCGATCCACAAACCGGGTTCCTGCATGAACCAATCGAGCCGGCGCAGCCATTGCACGGTCGGGTCAAGACGCGGGTCGTCGAGAATTTCCGGTTTTTCGCCGGCGCGATGTTTGGATTCGTTCGCCGTCCATTCGTGGCCGTTCCAAAACCAGGTGCTTTTGTCGCGCGCACTTTTCGCGAGCAAACGCAAACGAACTGTGTCGTCGAGCAATTCAAAAACAAATTGCGGCGCGGCCGGATGCGCGACGCAAAGCTGTTCCCAATCCACGCCGTGATTCGCCTGCGTTTTGCGCAAGTGCAACAGCAAACGATGACTCAATTTGCGCACGGGCACGGACGGTTTTTGCGCGAGATGTTTCAGCACGCCGTTCGGCGGCGCATTGCGCAACAGGAAAAATTCGTTGCCCACGAGCGCGATCGGCGACTGGCGATTGAAAAATTTTACGTCGCCGACCGAATGCGTCTGGCCATCCGGCAACGTGATGCGATGCGTGAACGAAAGTTCCTTGTCGCCATTTTCCAAATGCGGCGCGAGCGCGACGACGTGGCCGTGAAAAAACAGCGGCTTGCCGTTGTGCGCGGATTCGAGGCGGTTCGTGTGACCCCAGCGCGCGAGCCATTGCAGCAATTCCGAATCGGCGAGCAGCACCGTGTCCGCGTCATTCGCGCGTTCGCGATGCGTGTCGTAAATCCACTGGACGAATTCCCAATCGTGCGGCGTGAACAATTCCTGTTCGTGCGCGGCGCGGACGACGAGGTCAACGAGGTCTTTCAGCGAACGCGCTTTTTCGCCCGTGCGCGGACGGAGCAAAAGAAATTGCACCGCCAATTGATTGCGCGAAGATTCGTTGGCGTCCGGCTGCGGTTTGCAGACGACGCGCAACGTCGCGCGCGGCGTATCGAGATGCAGCGGCGCGGGCGGCGAAAGCCAATGTTCCAATTCGCGGACGAGCTGCAATTCCTGCTCGGCTTCTTCCGCGCGGGCAAAACGATCGAGGCTCGCGTGCGGCTGCAATTCCGGCGGCACGGAACGTTTCGCGCGCAAAAATAAAAACGCCAGTTCTTCCAGACGCGCCTTGCCCTGGACGGCAAGCATTTTCGGCCACCAATCGGTCGCGGGAAAATCGCGGCGCGAGAGCGACAGTTTTTCAAAATAATCCTCGAGCGCCAGCCACGCGCGTTGCGAATCCGGGCACGCGGCGAACGTGCGCAAAATTTCCTCGCGCTCGCCGACGGTGGTTTTGGAATCGGACAATTCGCGGCGCAGGTCCGCGAAGGCACCGTAAGTTTGCGACAGCACTTTGTGATGGGCGTCGTATTTGCTCGCGCCGCCGTTGCGGGTCGCGCCATTTCCATTTCTGGCAGAAAATTTCGGCATCTGAAAAAATTAGACTTTCCATTTCGTCATATCCTGCGCCAATGGTCAATGCGAAAGGAAAAGTTTTTTGGTTGAGCGGCGTCCTGATTGGGCTGCTTTTTCCGTGCGGCCATCAAAACCTGAAGGTTGAGATTTATTTTGTAATGGACTAATCCACCGGAATCGGCGAGAAACATACAAACAGCTTCGGGATTCATCGGGTCAATAATTTTACCGCCGCCATATATGGAGACAACGCCCAAACCAAAACGACGCGTTCTGGTCGTGGATGACGAACCCGCCGTCGCCAATGTCATGGAAATGATGCTCCGGTTTGAAGGGCACGAGGCGCAAACCGTGCCTGACGCGCATGCGGCCTTGGAATTGTTGGAACACAACTCATTTGATTTCGTTATCACCGATTATCTGATGCCCGTGATGAAAGGTGATGAACTCGCCGTCACCATCAAACAACGCTGGCCAAAGCAGCCCGTCATCATGCTGTCCGCCCATGCGGAGATGTTGAAAAGTTCCGGCAAAAAACTTCCCGGGGTGGATGCCTTGATCAACAAACCTTTTCTGCTGGCCGATTTGCGCAATGCGATGGTCGAAAGCATGGCCAAAGGATGATTGCTTTCAATAATGGCTTAATTTCGTCTGCTTCCGTGCTCCATCAAGTATAACGCCACATTCGCCGCATTGTTTGTTTACTGATAATTAACCGCCGTCTTTTCATTTCAAAGGTTGCTTAATTCAAGTTAAGGAGCAACCTGTCATATGAGTTGGACTCCTCTTAACTTGACCGTTCGCGTGGGCTGTCATCTTACCTACGAAACCACCGTGCCCACGCCGGTGCTGTTCGTTCTCAAGCCGCAGCTCGAAGGCCGCGTGCTCGTGATGCAGCAAAAATTGTCGTTCGGTATCGGCCTGCCATCACACGAGTTTCAAGATAGCCACGGCAACATCACTTATCGTTCGATGTTCATGCCGGGACGCAATGAGATCCATCACGACGCGATGGTCGCCGTTTCTTCGCTGCCGGACAGCCGCGAAATTTTTGGCCACATCAAACCCGTCGCGCAACTGCCTTACGACTTGTTGCGCTATACTTTGCCCAGCCGTTATTGCGATTCGGACAAGCTGATGAATTTTGCCTGGAACCAGTTCGGCAATATCATCCACGGTTTGCCGCGCGTGCAAGCCATCTGCGATTGGGTCCACAATAATATCGAATATCGTTTCGGTTCCGGACGCCCCGACCTTTCCGCCTCGGAAGTGATTGAACGTCGTTACGGTGTCTGCCGTGATTTTGCCCATGCCGCCATCGCGCTCTGCCGCACTTTTAATCTGCCCGCCCGCTATGTCACCGGCCATTTGCCGGACATCGGCTTTATTGATCCCGGAACGCCGATGGATTTCCATGCTTACTTCGAAGTCTATCTGGGCAATGAATGGCTCACGTTCGATCCGCGTTTCAATGTCCAGCGCATTGGCCGGGTAAAGATCGCCCACGGTGCCGATGCCGTGGATGGTGCTTTCTCAACCATCTATGGCGAAGCTAACCTGACTTATTTCTCCGTCTGGGCTTACCAAGTGAATCCACAGCAAGTATCCGTCGGCGATCCCGTTGACTTATCCAAACGCCTGGATGGCACTGAGCTGATACGGTTCAATTGATGTAATTTTGGCCGGTCTTTTCCAATGCCGGGTAAAACACAATTTCAATCTGGCTTGGTGGCATAACTCCTGCCGACCACAGTTCCGATCAAGCCGCCGATGATGGCTCCCGCCACGAATTCCGACAACCAATGGATCGTCACGGAAACGCCCATCCCGATGTAGAGCGCATAGGCTGCCGCAAGAAAAATAATCAGCTTGTTTTTCGGATAGAGCATGATCAGGCAGGCCGACATCGCGAAAGAAACTGTCGTGTGTGATGATGGCCAACCCCAAAAGATGCCGCCCTTGAGAAAACCAAATTGAAAACCATGGCTGCTATCCACCAGCGAACCTTCATTCGCCGCCGACATCCGAAAACCGTGGAACGGCGGCGGAATGCGTCCGGTGAATGCCTTGTAGCAACAGGAGATGACATAGCCGAGCAGGGCGGCTTGCCCCAAAGCCCAAGCCGTTGTGATCAACCGGCGATTTTTTCTGATTTCACCGACGATCAAGATCGTCAAAGTCACCAGCACCGGCAGAAATGTTCCCAGCATGATCGCCGGAAGCGCGAGCCGGGAAAATATCTCTGCACGCGTCAAGCGATAATAAGTCCAATCACCGCCGGACATCACGATCGCGATTGTCAGGATGATCGCCAGCGCGTGCCACCATAGATTGCGGCCGCTGAAAATTGTGATGATGTTTCGGGGCAACTTATACAGCAGTTCCGGCATCTTCCGATCATAGCCCGACACCGATCCCGTCGCACGAATTATCCAACTAACAACGGTGGTTTCATCTTTTACCGGCAAAAGCGCGCGGTGAAAGCTTGAATCAAAACCGTAACCCGCTACGTTGGCGCTGTTTTGATATTGGTTAAACCAGAGACCTTATGAGCGAATTCAATTTTCCTTGTCCAGCTTGTGGCCAAAATATTTCGTGCGACCCGGCTCATGCAGGAACGGAAATTATTTGTCCGCTCTGTCATGCCAATGTGATTGCGCCGCAAGAAACCGTGAAGGAAACCATCGTGCCTGCCGAAGTTCCGGTGGAAACGGACGCGCCACTACCGTGGACCGGTTACAACGCCACCACCGTTGAAACTACCCGGCGCACTTCCCGCCTGGCCATCGCCTCGCTGATCTGCTCCTTATCGTCACTTATCACTTGCATAGGTTGGCTGCCGGGAATCATCTGCGGGCATCTGGCGAAATCGCGGATTCGCCGCAACCCATCGCTCAAAGGTGGTAACCTTGCCACCGCCGGACTGATCATCGGTTACTCAATCATTCTGCTTGAAACAGGGATGGCCGGAACCTATGTCTGGCGCCTTTCCAACGCCATGCAACAAGGTTGGAAAAATGTCAGCCAAGAACTGGCGACGAATCCAGTGGTCGTCACCACCACGCAGTCTGGCGTCACTAATGCAACTGATCCTATGCAGATGACGGCCATTACGAACACCCAGCCGGCCGACGTTGGTTGGCTGGCCGATCTTAATGGAGTGGCGTTTCCCGGTCATCCCGTCAGCGGAAAAATTCACGGCCATGATTTCAACTTCCACACTGCCTTGTTCAAAAATGGCGGCCTCAAGATCAGCGCGGCGGACGGAATGTATGTCGAGATCCCGCACGGCCTCGGTGCTTCCATTGATGGCCAGAGTTATGATTTCAAACCCGATGATGGCGGCACTAATCCGCACGTCAAATTGGGTTGGCAGGAAGATGCCATTGTCCAAAGCGCAACCTTCAGCAAAGGTTACAGCCTGAAACTTCAGTTTGGTAACATCGTGAAACGGAAAGTATCCGCAAAAATCTATCTCTGCCTGCCCGACGATTCCAAGAGTTACCTCGCCGGACAATTTGAAGTAAGAATTGCCAAAACAAAACCATGATCAACTCCCCGAAAGAGAAGGCCTGAGTGATGACTGTCGGTGGCCAATTTGATTGTGTTCTTGACGTCCGCCCTAACCTATGTCCTCTCCTCCGAGGAGAGGATTTTGGCAATCATGCTTTCGGTGGTTTGATTAGCTTCCGGTAAATCCAGTTGCGAAATTTTCCAAAGATGCAGTGCGCGTTTCTCCTTCTCCTTGGAGGAGAGGGCCGGGGTGAGGACGGTCGTTCAACTAATTTTCCCTTTCAACTTTCATCGGCTGCGTGTAGTCCGGCAAAGGATGCGGCGCTCGGACTTGCAATTCATGGAAGATCGTATCGCGAATGCCTTGGGCATTGCGGCGCAACTGCGAGTTCCAAAACCGCAACGTCTTGATGCCGCGCGATTGCAGGAATTTCTCGCGCTCTTCGTCATGCTTTTGTTGTTCAGGAAAACCGTGCTGGCCACCATTAATAAGCGAGAACAAAAAATCATAGAATGGTCGAAATCTGCATGGGCGGATCAACCAGATTGATTCTAATTTTGTAGTGATGGCTCAAGATTTAATAAATGCCAGTAAGTCAGCATTGATTATCTCGGCATGGGTGGTGGGCATTCCGTGCGGTAAGCCGGGATAGGATTTCAGGGTGCCGTGCTTCAAGAGTTTGACGGATTTGGCGCCGGTGATCGGGAAGGGACAGATCTGGTCGTCTTCGCCGTGCATCACGAGGACGGGAATATCAATGGCCTTGAGGTCGTCGTAAAATTCAGTTTCGGAAAGGACGCGGATGCATTCGTATTGGGCTTTGATGCTGCCCATCATACCTTGCCGCCACCAGTTGCGGCGGATGCCTTCGGAGATGACCGCGCCGGGACGGTTGAAGCCGTAGAACGGCATTGTGATATCAATGTAAAATTGGGAACGATGGTTCGCGGTGCCGTCGCGGATGCCGTCTACGACTTCCTTCGGCACGCCGTCGGGATTTTTATCGGTCTTCATGAAGAGCGGCGGAATGGCGCTGATGAGGACGGCTTTGGCAACGCGGCCTTTGCCGTGCCGGGCGACATAGCGGGTGACTTCGCCGCCGCCGGTGGAATGGCCGATGTGGATGGCATTTTTGAGGTCGAGGGCTTTGACGACTTCAAAGACGTCGTCGGCATAGGTGTCCATGTCGTGCCCTTTGTCGGTCTGGGTGGAACGGCCATGGCCGCGGCGGTCATGCGCGATGACGCGGTAACCTTGCGCGAGAAAGAACATCATCTGCGCATCCCAATCGTCGGCGGATAAAGGCCAGCCGTGATGGAAGAATAGCGGTTGGCCGGTGCCCCAATCTTTGAAGTAAATCTGTGTGCCGTCTTTGGTGGTGATGGTGTCCATAGTTCTCCTCGTGGTTGAATTGCCTTGCGTCTCGATTTAGCCAGAGCCGATAGAATTTTGCCACAAGTTTGTGGAAATAATTTGGATGAAGTTGATTGCCATCGCCTGACGCTGCGCCCGGCGATGGCGGACAGCGCAGCGCGCTGTCCCTACCAGCGGCTATCCACGATCTGCTTCACCTATTTGTGCCGCACAACTTCCATGCTCAAAAAAATGGAAGCAGCCACGGTCAATGCGATTAAGAGAACGACGATGAAGAGGGTGACGCGCTTTGATTTGCGCAAACCATTTTGATATTCCCGCACGAACCGGGACAGCCTCGCCTTTTTCCCCTGGTCGCAATAAAAGCAAGTGGTTCGATCCTTATACAAAACACTGCCACAGTTTGGACAATATTCCATTTTAAGTTCTCCCGTTTTAGGTTGCGTTGCTGATGACTGATTATCTTGGTTAACTTGGCGGAAATGGCAATCTATTTATTCCTCGTCATTTTTGGCGTGATGGCTGGCGGCGGCAAAAGTCCTGTAACTGGGTGAACTGGTTTGTGGTCAGCACCAATAATCCCGTGCAAGGTCATTTTAGTGTTCCGATCCCGCCGATGACAAATTTGCAAAAACAATTTTATCGTTCTGTGTTGCTTCCTTGAAACGAAAACGCAGCGTGGCAAAACAATCCGTTTTGAATCCAGTAAAAATAGTTTGAACAAAATCTTAACTGCCCGGTCTAATTAAGTGTTGATTGATGGTTTTAGGGTTAGGGGTTGAAGAGTCTGGCTATTTATTGGGTTTTATAGCCAGGCTCTTTTTTTATGCCGAAACCGGATTTTCACCGCTGGTTTGATTTTTCGCCAAATCACCAATGAACGGCCGGCTGCTTGCCATGTCTTACTTTTAGTGCTGGTTTATTTTGGTTTTATGTTGAAATTTATCCGTCAACCAAACCGTCTGGAGACATGACGGTTAAAATTTTTCAACTTTGAAATGAAAAAAACCTTTAATCTCGCCGTTTTATCCTGCGCGCTGGTGGGCGCAACTTTATCCGCACAGGCGCAAACGGCGGTGCCGCCGCCCGCGCCAAGTTATTCGGCATATTCCGACCAGCAACTTGACCAACTGCTCGGCCCGATCGCGCTTTATCCCGATCCGCTGATCGCGCTAATTTTGCCGGCGTCCACTTTGCCCACGCAGATTGTGCTGGCCGACCGTTATGTGTCGGGTGGCGGCGATCCGAACCAGATTGCCGCGCAGCCGTGGGACACGAGCGTGCAGGGAATCGCGCATTATCCGAACGTGTTGAAATGGCTGGATGATAATCTGGATTGGACGACGGAACTGGGCAACGCGTTTTTGAACCAGCAGCAGGACGTGATGAATTCCATCCAACGTCTGCGCGCGGCGGCGCAAAAGCTTGGCAACCTGCCATCCACGCCGCAACAGCAGGTGGTGGATGACGGCAGCGACATTGAAATTGTTCCCGCCGATCCGAATGAAATTTATGTGCCGGATTACCAGCCGGACCAGGTTTATTATGATAGCGGCGGGCCGTTCATCACCTTCGGCATCGGCTTTCCGATCGGCGGCTGGTTGATTGGCGATTTCGATTGGGGTCATCGCCGGCTGTTCAATTGGGATCGCGACCATCCGCGTCCGGCGAACTGGTGGCACGAACGCGGCCCGCAGCGTTTCACGGGATTATCCGGCCACACAACGGTCTGGCATCCGGCCAATCGTCCGGGCGTCGGCTCGGCTCGCCGCGGTGATCGGGGCTGGGTCAACAATGCCGCCATTCGCCGGCCAACGCCCGTCGTGGTGCATGAAGCGCGGGTGAATGACAATCATTTCGGCGCGCCGCAAAATCATACCATCGCCCCGGCCATCCATGATGTGAACCCCGGCAGAATTGCACCCGCGCCGGCGCCCGCGCAACACTTTGAAACCAGCCGGCCGGCGGATAATAATGCGTTCATCGGCATCCAAAGTTCGCATGACACGCTCGATTTCAGCAATCGTGGCGCGGAAAGCCGCGAGACGGTCACGCACACGGAAACCGTCACGCATTCGGAACCGGCTTCGCGGCCAGCACCGTCAGGCGGTGGCGGCGGTGGACATGAAAGTGGCGGCGGTAGCGGCGGCGGTGGTTTTCACGGTGGTGGCGGTGGCGGCGGCGGATCGCACCGTTGAAATTTTATCTGATGATTTCCAAAAATTTATCGCCCATGAAATTTAACTTTTTTCCTTTTTTGCGCCGGACTTGGCTGTTCGCGTTTGGTTTTGGCTTGGTCGTAATTACGTTGCCGACGCGCACTTTGGCGGCGGACGAACAGACTTTCAATTCGCCGGACGAAGCCGTGAACACATTGGTCGCGGCGGCAAAAAATAATGATACAAATGCGATCCAAAAAATCTTCGGGCCAGTCGGACGCGCCTTGGTTTCGCCCGATGCCGTTCAAGCCAGCGAATCTTTCAAAACATTCGTGCAACGGTTGACGGAAAAAACCGAACTAGTCAACAATTCCGATTCCAACGCGACTTTGGAATTAGGCGCGGATGGCTGGCCGTTTCCGATTCCGCTCGTGAAGCAAAATGGCCAATGGTTTTTCGACACGGCGGCGGGCGCGGAAGAAATTCTCAACCGTCGCATCGGCATGGATGAACTCGGCGCGATTGACGTATGCGATGCGTATGTGGAAGCGCAGCGTGAATACGCCAGCCAAGATCGTCTGGGCGATGGCGTGCTGGCTTACGCGCAATTTTTAAAAAGTTCGCCCGGCAAACATGACGGGCTTTTTTGGTCAACGAATAATCCGCCGGGCGCGGAATTAAGTCCGCTCGGCCCGCTCATTGCGCAGGCGCGCGGCGAAGGCTATCGCCACACCGCCACGATCTTGAACGAAGAATCGGCGCCGTATCACGGTTATTATTTTGAGATCATGACGCGCCAGGGCAAACACGCGCCCGGCGGCAAATATAATTATCTCATCAACGGCCGCATGATCGGCGGATTCGCGCTCGTCGCGTGGCCAGCCAAATGGGGCAACACCGGCGTGATGACTTTCATCGTCAACCAGCAGGGCAAGGTTTATCAAAAAAATCTCGGCCCCAAAACGGTGAAAATCGCCGGCGACATGAGCACTTACGATCCTGACGATAGCTGGACGTTGGTGCAGTGAGATGAAAAATAAAAAAAACGCCGGCGCGAAAAATTGCGCCGGCATTTTTATTTTACGTCAACCTTGATTCAGATTTCAATCCGCACGAATTTGGCCGGTTCTTGGAAAGTGTCTTAATTTAAGTGGTAGGGACATCGCGCTGCGATGTCCCCGTCGCCGAGCGGAGCGTCAGGCGACGGAAGCGGGCGTGGCTGCGCGAACGTCTGCGCCGCAACCCGGCGCGGACGGCGCAGCGCGCCCATCCCTATCAAATCGGGACAGTGCCGGTTCTCGGGCGCGATTGACGCTCGCGCTTTTTCTGCTAGGATGTCAGGCCATTTATGAATCCAAATCCGCACGTTGCGATCGTCGGTGCCACCGGTGCCGTCGGCATCGAAATGATCCAGACGCTGGAAAAAAGAAATTTTCCGGTCGGCCAACTGACCTTGCTCGCCTCGGCGCGCTCGGCGGGCAAGAAATTGAAATTTCGCGGCACGGACATCACGATCAAGGAATTGACGAAAGATTCATTCGCGGGCATTGACATCGCGCTTTTCAGCGCTGGCGGAAGCATTTCCAAAGAATTCGCGCCGATCGCGGCGAAAGCCGGCTGCGTCGTTGTGGATAATTCCAGCGCATTTCGTCAGGACGAAAACGTCCCGCTCGTCGTGCCTGAGATTAACGCCGCCGACGTGAAGAAACACAAGGGCATCATCGCCAATCCGAATTGCACCACGGCCATCACGCTCATGGCGTTGTATCCGCTGCATCAGGCGTTCGGCGTGAAGCGCGTTTTCGCGTCGAGCTATCAAGCCGTTTCGGGAACGGGCGCGCAGGCGATCGAAGAATTGAAGCGGCAAGTGGAACAAGTCGTTTCCGGCCAGCCGGTGACGAAAGAAGTTTATCCGCACCAAATCGCGTTCAACGTGTTGCCGCAGGTGGATTCATTTTTGCCGAGCGGTTACACGAAAGAAGAGATGAAGATGGAAAACGAAGGCCGCAAGATCATGCACCACGCGAATTTTCGCGCGAGCGTGACGTGCGTCCGCGTGCCGGTTTATCGCTCGCATTCCGTCGCCATCAGCGCGGAATTTGAAAAGCCCGTTTCCGTCGAAGCCGCCCGCGCCGTTCTGAAAAAAGCGCCCGGTCTCGACCTCGTGGACGAACCGGAAAATAAAAAATATCCGATGCCGCTGTTCACTTCCGGCAAGGACAATTGCGAAGTCGGCCGCATCCGTCTGGATTGCGCGCTGGATAACGGCCTCGCGTTCTGGGTCAGCGGCGACCAATTGCTCAAAGGCGCGGCGCTCAATGCGGTGCAGATCGCGGAAGAATTGTTGAAATAATTCAGACCATGAAACAGTTTTTGTTTTGGTTCGGTTTGTTGGCGGCAATTACGGCTGCTCATGCACAAACGAATGATTCAAAAACTATTGTCAGTTCAAAGTCCATTACGCCGCTGGTTAATTATGTGCTGCAAAATGGTTCCCAAGAAGCTGCCGAAGCATATCTTTTACAGCCGTTGCAGATGGGGAGTCAAGATTTGCCAGTGATCCAAAAAGGTTGGAAATCGCACAGTGACGGCATGAATCATCTAGCCGCCATCAGCAAAAATAACCACGCCGATGTAATGCTGTTTTTATTTAACGGCAAGGGCGCGGGCGTCTGCTGGCTGACATCAGCTTCGGGTGAACTTCGCGGCGCTGTGAAATTTGATCGCGGCACGCATACGGCGGAAGCGGTGCCAAAAGACAAAGTTACCGTAAGCTTTGAACTGGAGAAAAAATATCTTCTCTACCGGGTTTCAGTTGCGCAAAAAGCTCAGCCCTGAATGATTATGGTTTGCCCGCTTCTTTCGTGAACGCGCTCAAGACCTTGATGTGCGCGGCGCTGGCGGCGTCCATCACGCTGACGATTTTTCCCCACGGCGCATTTTTATCCGCGCGCACGGCAAGTTTGGTCTGTGGATCTTTTTCCGCCGCGGCGCGGAAACGGTCGGCGAGTTGATCCGGCGTCACCGGCAAAGTGTCAGTGCCGACGCGGAACTGTCCCTGCGCAGCAATGCTCACAATGAGCGGCGGATTTTCATTCGCGCCGGATTTCAGCGCCTGCGTGGATTCCGGCAGCGTGAGCCGCAGCGCCGGTTGCTGCTTGAACGTCGTCGTCACCAGCAGAAAAATCACCAGCACGATCAGCACGTCAATCAGCGCGACAATGATGACGGCCGGCGCACCCCGGCGTTTGCGGATTTGGAATTTCATTTTTTGTCGCGATATTGCCGGCGGACAAATTCGTCGCACAACGTTTCCAATTCAACGGCGAGCACCTCGACTTTTTTGGTGAAATAACTCCAAGCAATGAGCGCCGGAATGGAGATCAGCAAACCGATCAAGGTCGTCCGCAAAATCAAGCTGATGCCTTGCGCCAATTTTGACGCATCATTCATATTGTTCAATCCCGTCTGGCCAAGGTCGCCGAACACCGCGATCATGCCGACAATCGTGCCGACCAAGCCGAGCAATGGCGCGATGCCGACAATGATTTCCAACACGACCAAGCCGCGTTCGAGCCGCACGATTTCATGACGCGCGGCGGTTTCGAGCGCGCCAACATTTTCGGCTTTCGGCCAATCCAGATGATCGGCGGCGGTCAACAGCAACCGTCCGAGCGGCGACGGTTTTGATTCACAAAATTTGCGCAGCGTCTTTACATCCTCTGGCGAACGGCAATCCGCCACCGCGCCGACGATCGTTGGCGGCACGACATTATCCCAGCGCAACATCCAGCCGCGCCAGATGACGACGCCAAGTCCCGCCACCGAAGTCAGTCCGAGCAAAAGATAAACAAATATTTCCATAAAAATGCCAATTCAATAATAGTAAAACGTAAAGGTGATATCCCGAAAATTCGCGCCGATCATGCGGCGCATATCGTCAGGCCATTTGCCGAACGGCGCGGCTTCTTCGATGGAAGCCTGGCAAACATAGCCAAGCAAATCACCAACTGTATTTTCCAAAATTTTCACATCTTGAGCGGTGCCATCATATTCCAATTTGAAACTGACAACCACTTTGCCCGTGCGATCTTGTGCAAAATTATTTTTATCAAGTAAATCAGACCAATGTTGTTGCACCGCCTCGATGAAAGCCCTGTCGTAATCACCAAATGGCGTTGCCTTCACGTCAAACGACGGATCCAATTTCCGGTGCGCGCCGCCATTTTGCTGCGACATCCGTCCGGGCAAATGTTGTTGTGCCAGCGCTTCGTTGATCGTGCGCGGTCGTGGTTTTGTTTGTGGTGGCGATGGTTTTTGTTCTTCATTTTTTTTGTCCGCCACTTTGGTTAGTTTCACGTCGCCCTGATTGAAAGGCGAAACCGGCTGCGCCGCTTCCGTTGGTTCGGCCGGCGGCGACGGCTGCAACTGCTGTTGTGGCGGTGACGGTTGCAATTTGGAAAATTTCTGCACGTCCTCGGTTTTGGGCGAATCCTTCTGTTTGCCGTCCAATTTCGGCTGGTTCAAATTTTTATCTTCGTCCGGATTCGCCGCGTGTGAGTTTTTGTCCGAATAATAAATCGTTTTTTTCGGAGGCTCAGGATCGCTTTGCGTCACGTCCACAAAAATTTCGGGCTGAACTTCCGGCTGTATTTGCAATTGCGGCGGCGGATTTTTCTTCGCCGTTTTATGCAGCCACGCCGGCAAATGCCATGCCTGCCACCAGCCAAATTTTTTGCCGACCTCGTAACCACCCCAAACCGTGACATGCAGCAAAAGCGAAATCACAAGCGCGGCCAGCAGCCGTTCCGTGTCGGAACGGCTTAATCGCAAAGAACGAAGTTCGGCGCGCGCCATGAAAGATTACTTTGCCGCACCTGCGCACACGGGGCAACAGCTAGATTTTTCCAAACCACGAAGGCCATTCAAAATTTCAATAAGGAAAGCAGGAAAACAGGAATTTATTTTCCTGCCTTCCTGCTTTCCTTATTGGCTTCGCATTTCCCAACTTGCGGTTTGGCCGCGATTTGATTTCATCGGGTCATGCCGAAAATTTCGCTCGCCACCATCGTCAAATATTGCGACCAAACTTTGCGCACCCAAGAAATCGGCGATTACGACGGCGCGGCAAATGGTTTGCAGGTGGAAAATTCCGGCGGCGTCACCAAAATCGCAGCCGCCGTGGACGCGAGCATTGCAACGATCAAACTCGCCATCGCCGCGCGAGCCGATTTGTTGATCGTGCATCACGGATTATTTTGGAGTCCGCGCCAGCCGTGGACGGGCAAAAATTATGAACTGCTGAAACTGTGCGTGGAAAATAATTTGGCCATTTACAGCTCGCATCTGCCGCTCGACGCGCATCCGCGGCTTGGCAACAACGCGCAACTTGCCGCCGCGCTGGGTTTGAAAAACTTAAAACCGTTTTTTGAAAGTCACGGACCGAAAATCGGATTGCAAACGCACCAGAAAATTTTGCGAACGGAACTCGCCAAAGAGCTGGAATTCGCGACCGGCGCAAAACCAAAATTAATTCCCGGCGGAAAAGAGATTTGCGAACGCATCGGCATCGTGACCGGCGGCGCGGGCGGCGAATTAAAAATCGCTGCGGGCGAAGGCGTGGACACGTTCATCACCGGCGAAGGCCCGCACTGGACGTTCGCGCTGGCAGAAGAATTGGGCTTGAATGTTTTTTACGCCGGCCATTACGCGACGGAAACTTTTGGCGTAAAAGCATTGGCAGATGAGCTTGCCAAAAAATTCAAACTGCCGTGGGAATTTTTAGATCATCCGACGGGACTTTGAATCTAGTTTTGAAAACCGTTTCAGGCGGTTTTTTTGGCGGCGTCGGGAAAATAAGTTTTCACGCCGGATTTGAACGCGGTGCCGATGCCGTCGCCGGGCCACCAATGATCTTTGGGCTGATCTTGGAAATATAAAAAACTGTAATTCAAACGCTTGGCAAACTGGAGCAGCTTGTCCGTTAAAAGCGAATTGTCGCTCATCACCAGCGAGGCGGAATGCAGGCGCGGTTCGATGGCCATGAATTCAGACCATTCGTAATCCGGCTCGTGGCAACTGTCGTGCAGGAAAATATCCGTCGGCTGGTCGAATTTTTTCAGGGAGGCGATGGAATCGCCGATGATGATTTTGCAGAATTTTTTGTAAGGTTCGGCGAGCAAGTGTCCGCAATCGGCGGCGATGTCGGTGGCATAAACGATGCCGGGAAAACCTTCTTTTTCATTTTGCAACAGCGCGGCGGCGATCACCGCCGTGCCGAGGCCGCGATCCACGCCGGTTTCAACAATGATGCGGGGTTTGGTGGCGCGCACGAGCGCATACCAGCCGAGGCGTTTGCCGTAGCGCGGTTCGACATCGCAACTGTGCCGGTCGGGGCTGACGAGCGTGCGCTCGACGAGCAATGAGCGCAGGGCTTGGTCGTTTTC
>JAMFSG010000314.1 GCA_026225155.1 Verrucomicrobiota bacterium | reverse complement strand
GCTCGCCCCACCAAAGGCCGACGACAATGCGGTGGGGCGAGCGTCCCCGCGAGTCGCTTCGCCCTCCGGCAAAATGTGATAACCGCGCAAGCCTTCGTAAGCGCCGAGAATTTTCCGCGCGGCTTCCGGCAAGTCATGCAATGGCCCGGTCTCGCGTTCCATCATGTGCTGATAAAAATCCGGCGGACGGCGCACGGTCTGGCACGCGTTGTTGATGATGAAATCGAGCCGTTCGCGCGTCGCGAGCAGGTGACGGCAAAATGCCTCAACGCTCGGCGTGTGGCGCAGGTCGAGGCCGAAAATTTCCAGCCGATGTCCCCAATCCTTGAAATCCGGTTCCTGCGAATAGCGCATCGCCGAGTCGCGCGGAAAACGCGTGCAGACAATGAGTTGCGCGCCCGCGCGGAGTAATTTGATACCCGCCTGATAACCGATCTTCACGCGGCCGCCGGTGAGCAGGGCAACGCGTCCGCGCAAATCCGCAGTCTCGGTGCGCTTGAAAAAATTCAGTTCCGCGCACGCTGGACAAAGCTGGTCGTAGAAATGGTGGATCTGCGAATAATCTTTTTTGCAGATGTAACAATTCTGCGGCTCGACGACGTCGCGAAAATTGGGATTGTCGGCGACTTCCTGTTGCACGAAATCTTTCGGCGGAAAAACGTTCGGCGTGGTGAACACTTTTTCGCGGCGCAATTTGCGGATGCCGGTTTCGTTGAGCCGGGATTGGTCGCGCTGGATTTTTTCCACTTTGCGTTGGCGGACTTTCGCTTTCACCAGCCGGCGACGTTCGTCCACTTCGGGACAATAAATTTCACCGGCAACTTTCAGCAGGCGCGTGCGTTCTTCGACGGACAGATGCGCAAGGATGGCGCGATTGGCGACGACTTGTTCAAACATCGCGACCGCGCTTTTCAATTGCGCAGCCAAATCCGGCGCAGCGTTGGCGGATTCAGTTTTCACTTATTTTGCCGCCGGAATTCCACCTTCAAGGCGGCCACGAACGAAGCCGATATTTTCGCGCAAGCTGTAAAATTGTGACGCGAAGGACGCGGGCACTTTCATTTTGTTGACCGCCTGCTCGACGTTTTCCAAACGCGTAATCAGTTCGCGACGTTGTTCATTCGTCATCGGCGCGCGCGATTCCAGATCCAGTTCGCGTTCCAGCGCGAGCAGGACGCGATAGCGGCGGTTGATCAATAATTGCGCGCGCCATTTGTAAAGTGCCGGAATCGAACGGAGCAGGGGAATCAAGATGACGATCAGCGGCACGAAGGAAACCAGAATACGATTCACGAGGCTCGCCAACCAGAACGGCAACGAACCATAGAGAAAGCCTTTGCCGTTTTTGTAAAAGCGCGCGGCGTTTTGGCTGATCGGAAAATCGTATTGAATCGTCGAGGGAAATTCGCCTTTGCGCTGGAACATTTTTGCGCCGCCGTGGACTTGTTGCATCGCCTCGATCAACAAATCGGACAAGGCCGGATGCAGATTCGGCCGCGCCAAAATTTCTACTGCCGGCCCGATCAAAAATAAATCCTGCGCGGGAATATTTTTGCCGAAATCAATCGAGCCCATCGGCAAGTTCATTTTGTTCAGATAATTAAATTTGCGTGTGTAGCCGTCGGCTTGCACAAAATTGTAAAGTTGGATTCCCGGCGCGAACAAAAGTTGCTTCATGATTTGCAATGACGCGGAATCGCCCATTAAAAAAACTGCGTCCACTTTGCCCGCGAGCAGCGCATTGGCAGCGGGCGTAGCATCCAATTCCAGCACCGTCGCGGTGCCGCCACTGACGCCATTTGTGTGCAACAACTGCAAGGCGAGCGAACGCGTGCCGCTGCCGATGGGTCCGATGGCCAGTCGTTTGCCATTGAAATCTGACAGAAAATTGATCGTATTGGTTGCGCGATAAAAAATCAGCAGCGGTTGATACGAAATGCCGCCGAGCGAAACCAACCGGCTGCCATTCGTGATGTCCATCGAACTCGCTTGGACAAAACCGAGATTCACGTGGCGCAGCGAACGGTCATTGAGGCGTTGCAGATTTTCCGCCGAACCTTGCGACGGCAAAATTTTCAGCGTGACGCCTTTGGCCGCGAGAAAATTGCTATATTGTTCTGCGTATAATTCCAGCGTGCTGCCGGGCGGGCCGCTGGTGATGGTAATTTGCTTTGGTGGCGCCGAATAAAAAAACCAGAAGATCGCAAACAAGACGATCAGGACGCTCGAAAAAAAGACGATCAACGCCAGCAACGGACTCAAGCCAAACGTTTCCGCGAATGGCGTGAGGAATTGAGGCGAAGTTATTTTGCGGTCTTCTTTCATTTTACGTCTCCTCAAAAAAAATCGGGCAAAGCGGTTTTCAATAAACCACTTTGTTCAGCGGATATTCGATGATGCCTTCTGCGCCAGCGGCTTTGAGCTGCGGAATCAATTCGCGCACGACGTGTTCGTCAATGATCGTTTCGACCGCGACCCAGCCTTTGAGGCTCAAGCTGGAAATCGTCGGATTACGCAACGCGGGCAATTCCGTCAGCAGCTTCGCCAAATTTTTTTCCGCGATGTTCATCTTCAAGCCGACTTTGGTTTCCGCTTCGAGCGCGCCTTTGAGCAACATCGAAAGTGTTTCAATTTTTTTGCGCTTCCACGAATCTTTCCAAGCGGTTTGATTTGCGATCAAACGCGGCGTGGAAACCAACAGTTCGTCCACGATGCGCAATTT
>JAMFSG010000313.1 GCA_026225155.1 Verrucomicrobiota bacterium | reverse complement strand
GTGACGAGCACGCTGACGTCGCTGGGGGCGCTGCCTGCGCCCAGCCCGCAGCCGGCCAGGGCGAGCGCCGCCACGATCGCGGCGGCGCCCCCACGGATCCAGCCGGCAGCCCCGTCCGTCAGTGCTGCGCGTTCCCGGCGGCGTCTCGCCGTCCATGGCGGCGTCCTCCTGCTTGCCTTGGCCACCGGCCAAAACCGCGCTCGCCACTTCATCTTCTTTTAACGCCAGGTCCGAATAGCCTTGGGCGAGCAAAACATACTTCGCATCTTCCGCCGTGGCGGCGTTGGCGAGAACGTCGCGCAATTCCTTCACGCTCATCGGTTTTTGCGCGGAGAATAAAAGGGATTCGAGAATGAATTTTAATTCCATCTTAAAAATTATTTTGATTGTTGCTCTTCGTCGTCAGTTTCGTCGTCTTCCTCATCATCGTCATCGTCGTCTTCATCCTCGTCCTCGTCAAATTCGTCGTTCGCCGTTTCTTCTGGTTCTTCTATTTTTGGTTCGTCTGACTTCGATTCCGGCGCAATAGGTTCATTTTGGGTTTCAGTTTCCGCAACAATGCTAGGCGCAACGACCGTTTCCGTTTCGATATTTTCTACGGCTGGCGCAACCGGCGTGACGGCGCGGCTGATGACGATTTCATCGAACGCTTCGGGCTGGACGCACGCAAGTTGTTTGAGGCGGATCAATTCCAGCAGCGCGAGAAACGTGCAGACGACTTCGGAACGATTCGCCGCCGTTGCGAACAATTCGGAAAATTTCACGCCGCCGCGTTCGGAAATCGTGGCGAGCACGAATTCCATTTTTTCGCTGACCGTCCATTTGTCCTCAAAAATTTCGCGCGTGCCGACTTCTTTTTGCTGAAAGCGTTTCAGCACGGAATTCACCGCGTTCAACAAATCGAAAATGCCGACTTCCGGTTTCGTCGGCGCAATCGCTTCGTTGGTAAATTCAATTTTTCCGGGCAGGCGCGGAAAAATATGTTCCTGGCGCGCCTCGAGCGTTTGCAATTGCGCGGCGGCGTCCTTGAATTTTTTATATTCGACGAGTTGCCGGATCAATTCCCAGCGCGGATCTTCGCCTTCGTCCTCGCCTTCGACGATGACCTGTTGTTCGACCGGCAGCAGTTCGCGGCTTTTGATGAACATCAGCGTCGAGGCCATGACGAGAAATTCGCCGGCGACCTCGAGGTCGAACGCGCGCATGAGATCCACATGCTCGATGAACTGCGTGGCGAGCTTCGTCAGGTTGACCTCGTAAATGTCCACTTCCTCTTTCTTGATGAGGTAAAGCAGCAAATCCAACGGGCCTTCAAAAACTTCAAATTGGACTTTGTATTCCGGCATGAACGAAAAATTCTAAAACGCGCGGACGCCGTTGGCAATGTTGGAACGAAAATGGAAAATTCCCGTTGCGCTTGCCATTTAGTCGGAAGTGACTCAATTTTCACTTGCGCACAAAAATATGGCCGTGGCCTTCAACCAAATCATTCCGTGGGTCGCTCGAAAGAAGAGTATGAACTGATGTTCGGCCTGACCGCCAAAAATTACGAATCGCGTATTTTAGGTTGCGGCGATGGTCCGGCGAGTTTTAATGCCGAGGCTTCAAAACTGGGGAATCGCATTGTTTCGATTAATCCGCTTTACGATTTTTCCGGCGCGGAAATTGCCCGGCGATTTGACGAAATCGTCGAGCCGATGATTTCACAAGTCCTCGCCGACTACGATGCCGGACGTGCGGCTGGTCGCTATCAAACCGCAAAATTACCCTCACTTCCATTTGTTGATGGCGAGTTTGGTTTGGCGTTGTGCTCGCATCTGCTGTTTCTTTATTCGGAAATTCTCGATCGTGATTTTCACATTGCCGCCTTGCGCGAGTTATGCCGTGTCTCAACTGAAGTGCGGATTTTTCCATTGCTGACACTTGCCCGCAAAATTTCTCCGCACCTTGAGCCAGTTCAAGCCGCGTTGCAATCAGATGGCTGGCAAACTGAAATCGTCAAAGTGAATTACGAGCTTCAAAAAGGTGGCAACGAAATGCTCCGCGTCCATCGCGTTGCCCAATCTTAACCTGGGCCGGGCAAAAATTGAATTGCCCTTCGCGCCATGCCGGAGTTATACTGTGGACTGCCATGTCATTTATTGAACACCTTGTATTTTGGTCTGCGATCGGTTTTGCCGGCGCCGCCATTTTCGCCTCGTTTTTTGAGTGGACGCTGCACCGTTATTTCATGCACCGCCCGTTTTTTAATTTCCGCTATGCTTTTCAAGCGCACGCCGTCGTCCACCACCACACTTTCAAAGCTGATCACACTTACCACCTTATCCACGACCACGATAAAAAAACCATTCCGATGGCGTGGTGGAATGGACCGCTGCTGATTTTTTTAGGAATGATTCCGGCGCTTGCGCTCGCATGGAGCATCGGTCGCTGGGAATTGATGATCGGTTCGTTCCTCGCGTTTGCCAGTTACTACGGCGCTTATGAATACATGCACTGGTGCATGCACTTGCCGAAAGCGCGCCGCGTCGAACGCTCCTGGATTTTCTATCGCCTCAACGGCCATCATCTCTTGCATCACCGCTACATGCACAAAAATTTCAACGTCGTCATGCCGCTGGCGGATCTCTGCTTGGGCACTTTGATGCTGCGTTCCAAAATTCGTTTCCCGCAGGCGACCGGCCCGGCGGTGCCCGATGTCCAGCCGCGCGAAGCCAGAGCGGCCTTCTGACGCAACTCAATTGC
>JAMFSG010000027.1 GCA_026225155.1 Verrucomicrobiota bacterium | reverse complement strand
GAATGTCATCGCCATCAAAGGCCATTACGACGAAGTGAATCGTCTGTGCGCCGAGATCGCCGGCAAATTCGGCTGGGCATTTGTGAACGTCAATATGCGTCCCTACTACGCCGAAGGCTCGAAGAGCATGGCGTATGAAATCGCCGAGCAACTCGGTTGGAAATTGCCGGATCACACCATCGTCCCGATGGCATCCGGTTCGTTGCTCACGAAAATTCACAAAGGTTATCAGGAATTGACGAAGCTCGGACTCGTTTCGCAGCACAGCACGCACATTCACGGCGCGCAAGCGACGGGTTGCTCGCCAATTTCCGTCGCGCAAAAAGCCGGACTCGATTTCTTCAAGCCGGTGAAGCCTGACACGATCGCCAAATCGCTCGCCATCGGCACACCGGCGGATGGTTTTTACGCGCTCAAAGTGATGCGCGAAACGGTCGCGCACGCCGACGACGTGACCGACGACGAAATCCGCGACGCGATCAAATTGCTCGCCGAGACGGAAGGTATTTTTGCCGAGACCGCTGGCGGCGTGACCGTGGGCGTGGCGAAAAAACTCATTGCGTCGGGAAAAATTCCGAAGGATTCTTCCGCCGTCATTTGCGTCACCGGCAACGGATTGAAAACGCTCGACGCCGTGAATGGTTACTGCGGCAAACCGCGCGAAATCAAGCCGAGCCTGCGCGAGTTCGAGGCGCTGCTGGCGCATGAAGAAAAAGTGGGTGCGTAAAAATAAAAGCAACTATATGTTGGATAAAATAAAAGATAATTACCGCGTTGTGGACTACACCCACATAGACGATTATCGTTGTTTCCATCCACTAGCCAAAGTTGTTGAAGATTTTGAATTCGAATCTTTGACGCCAAAACAAAAATGCCAGCACATTGAAGAATTGCGTGAAAAACTTGTAGATTTATTTCGTCAAGCAGGTTGGGAAGGAGACGGCGAAATCGAATGTTATTTTGTTCCACCGTGTTTCGGCAAACATGGAGACGATGGCGGGACACATTGTATTGCAATTTATCACGTTAAGCAGAGCAACAACGGAACGTCTTGGCTTGCGATACCAAACGGTTTTGAATTTCGCCTGCCGAAAGGTTGGCTTACGAAACGAATCCATTCTGTCAGTAATAATTAAATTTATGCCAAAAAAAGTCCGCATCCCCACGCCGCTCCGCAAGTTGACCAACAACGAGGAGCTGGTCGAAATCAACGCCGCCACCATCGGCGAGGCGCTCGTCGAATTGCAGACGCGCTTCCCCGGCATCCAGGAACGTCTCGTGGATGAAAAAGGCGAGGTGCGCCGCTTCGTCAACGTCTATGTGAACGAAGAGGACATCCGCTTCCTCAAAAACCGCGAGACGCCGCTCAAAGACGGCGACGAAATCAGCATCATCCCGGCGATTGCCGGCGGCTAGAAACAATTTTTAATTTTTAGTTCTTAATTTTTAATTGTTATGGCCACGCCCAAGAAAAAACCTGCCGCGACGAAGACCAAGTCGCCGACGCCCCAACGCTTCTGGCTGATGTATCCGCCGAAGCTGATCAAGAAACCGTTCATCTGGGAAGTCGGCCAGAAGTTCAAGGTCATTACCAACATCCGTCAGTGCAGCGTGACCGACGAGATCGGCATCGTCTGCCTCGAACTCGAAGGCAAACACGATGAGATCGCCGCCGCCATCAAGTGGATGGAAAAAAACGGCGTGAACGTCGAGCCGGTGGAAATCGGCGTGATCGCCGGTTGAAGATTTTTGTCATGGGCAAAGTCCGCCGCAACGGCTACATCCTTGAATGGTTTATCGGCGACCATGTCCCGCGACACATCCACGTCTATGACAGCAAACATAAATTGATCGGACGTTTGGACATAAATAAGTTGACCGGAGTCGAAGGCTGGACGCCGGATCGGAAATTGATTAAGCTGGTGGCAGATTTGAAAAAAGAAGGCCGGTTATGAAGACATTCGTCCAACTTAAAAAGCCCTACGGCAAAGCGACTTTTTCGCGCGTAAAAAATGCGCGCTATCTCGGCTGGGAAGATGCTTTTGACGTGGAATTTGAAGATGGCCTTTCGTTTCTCGAACCGCATTCGGTAATCCGCAAGGCGAATCGCATTTCTACAAAAGCCGTTCCCGTCAGCGTGGAAGTGGATGACGATTTGGGCAGCCATTTCAAAGTGACTTACGACACAGGCGAAATTGCCGAAGTTTCCTGGTCGTTCATCCGCGAATTGCCGCCGAAAAAATAAAATTTCAAAACCAAAACGGCGCGAAGAAATTTCTTCGCGCCGTTTTTATTTTCGTTTGAAATATTTTAATGTGCGCGGCGTTTGACTTTGAGCTGTGCCAGAGCATTTAACAATGAAGATTGAACCAGCGCAGTATCTTCAGCGCTCAATTTTTCATTGAGCCGGGCTTCGGCACGTTGACGGGCTTCTTCGGCCTTGGCTTCGTCAATATCGTTCGCCTTGATGGCCATGTCGGTCAAGATGGCGACGCGTTCGCCGGTCACTTGCACGAAGCCTTCACCGACGGCGAGAAAAATATTCTCGCTGCCTTTTTTGGCGTGGATTTCGCCGGCGACCAACTGCGTCATCAACGGCATGTGCTGCGGCAAGATTCCCATCTCGCCGTCAATACCGGTGAGGGTGACCATGTCCACGTCGTCGGAGAACGTTTTCGCCTCCGGCGTGACAATTTCGAGTTTGATGGTGGCCATTTGTTGTTCGTTAAATCGTTACATGGTTGAATCGCGAATCGAGTTGCCGATTTAACGATTCAGCGTTTCAACGAATCACGCTTCCTTGATTTCGTCAATGCCGCCCTTCATGTAGAAATTCTGTTCGCCGACTTCATCGTGCTTGCCTTCGAGAATTTCCTTGAACGCGCGGACGGTTTCCGCCACGGGCACCTGTTTGCCTTCGCGGCCGGTAAAGACCTGGGCCACCGTGAACGGCTGGCTCAGGAAACGTTGAATCTTGCGGGCGCGGAAGACGGTGGTCTTGTCCTCAGCCGAAAGCTCGTCCATGCCGAGAATCGCGATGATGTCCTGCAAATCCTTGTAGCGTTGCAACACTTTCTGCACGCCGCGCGCGACGTCGTAATGTTCCTGCCCGACAATTTCCGGCGTCAGGGCGCGGGAGTTGGAGGAGAGCGGATCGACGGCGGGGAAGATGCCCAACTCGGCGATGGAACGCTCCAGCACGATCGTCGCATCCAAATGCGCGAAGGTGGTGGCGGGCGCGGGGTCGGTTAAGTCGTCAGCCGGCACATACACCGCTTGGAAGGAGGTGATCGAACCCTTCTTGGTGGAAGTAATGCGCTCCTGCAGGTTGCCCATTTCGGCCGCGAGAGTCGGCTGGTAACCGACGGCGCTCGGGGTGCGGCCCAGCAAGGCGGACACTTCCGATCCGGCCTGGGAGAAGCGGAAAATGTTGTCGACGAACAGCAGCACGTCCTGATTCTTTTCGTCACGGAAATATTCGGTGACGGACAGTGCGGAGAGTGCGACCCGGAGACGGGCTCCCGGGGGTTCGTTCATCTGGCCATACACGAGGCCGATTTTGGAACCTTCCTTGATG
>JAMFSG010000312.1 GCA_026225155.1 Verrucomicrobiota bacterium | reverse complement strand
TCTGCTCGCCCAAAGCGGCCACGAATGGCACGAGCCGCAGGTGATAAAGTAAAATCCGAATTGGGAGGGACGGCGTGTCGCCGTCCCCATATTTTTATCGTGGCAAAATAATTTCAAATAAATGTGAAATATATTTGGGACGGCGACACGCCATCCCTCCCACGAATTGATTTATGCCGCCAGATTACGCGCCATTTGAAGAACCGGGGCGAAAACATCCCGCGCGCGGCGTGATAATTTCATCTGACCAACCGACGATTGTTTTTCTCACCGTTTGCACCAAGGATCGTCAACCGTGGCTCGCGCAAAAAACCGTTCACGACGCGCTTCAAAAAATCTGGCTCGCGACTGACACTTGGCTCGTGGGCGATTATTTGTTGATGCCCGACCACTTTCACTTGTTTTGCGCACCGCGTGATTTGAACGTCACCTTGCAACGCTGGGTTTCATATTGGAAACGGGAATTTAGCTGCCTGCATTTGCCCAAAACCGGCGAATGGCTGCGGAATTTCTGGGACACCCGTTTGCGGCGGGATGAAAATTACACGCAAAAATGGAATTATGTCCGCGAGAATCCGGTGCGCGCCGGTTTGGTGAAACAACCTGACGATTGGTCGTTTCAAGGACGGATGAATATTTTACCGTGGTAAAAACTCATGGGAAGGACGGCCTGTCGCCGTCCCAAATTTCTGCAATTATTTCGCCACGATAAAAATATGGGGACGGCGACACGCCGTCCCTCCCAAAATTGAAATTTAATTTATGAACAACTACGAACTGATTTCTTTCACGAACCCAGACGATCTTGCCCGCGCTGCCGCCAGCGCGTGGCTGGATGAAATCGAATCTGCCAACCGGTCGGGCAAATTGCATTCCGTCGCGCTTTCCGGTGGACGCATCACGCAGAAATTTTTTGCGGATATTGTTGAACTGGCTAAAATTCGGAAAATTGGGGACGGCGGCACGCCGTCCTTCCCGACAAACGTCCATTTTTTCTGGGCGGACGAACGCTGCGTGCCGCCGACTGATCCCGACAGCAATTTCAAGATGGCGCAGGAACTTTTATTCGCGCCATTGAAAATTGCCGGAAATCAGATCCATCGCCTGCGCGGAGAAATTCCACCGACGGACGCCGTGAAGATCGCCGAGGCCGAATTGCGGCAAATTGCGACGTCAGAAAAAAACGGCCAGCCGGTTTTGGATTTGATTTTGCTCGGCATGGGCGAGGACGGCCACGTCGCATCGCTTTTTCCCGGCGCATCACAACAAATTCTGGACGCGACTGCCCCATTTTTGGTCATCGAAAATTCGCCCAAGCCACCACCGACCAGAATTTCTTTAAGTTACGCAAATATTTTTGCCGCGAAAAAAATCTGGGTGCTCGCTTCCGGCGCAGGAAAAGAAATCGCGTTGCAAGATTCGTTGAATTTTCCCAGCAAAACGCCGCTTGGCCGCGTCATCCATTCACATCCCGCCGTAAAAATCTTCACGGACATTTCTCCGATTTGACAAAAGTAACTAAATAGTTAATTGTGGATTGTCGCCAGTTTCGACCATGATTTCAGATGCAAAAATGCGTGGTGAAAAAAAATTAAAATTTTTGAAATTTTTTTGAACCTTTTTGAAACGAGTTGCGTCTGAATTATTGAACGGATGAATTTCGCTGTCCGTTTAGGGTTGGCAGAGAGGTATTGCTCGCGGTGCGGCTCGGACAGCGACCCCAAGTTGGTCGCACTGCCCTTCTGAGCGCCTTGGTGAAGGCGTATATACCTTGTCACCGCGAAGGCCGGACGCAAGTCCGGCCTTTCGCTTTTTTGAAATGGCGTTTTGGCCGCCGGATTTCGCATTGATTCAAGTGCGGAAACAATTAAACTTCCCGACACATGAAACATCAGCTCGATTTCGAGAAGCCGATCATCGAACTGCAAAACAAGCTCGAGGATTTGCGGGCGCACCCGGAAAAACATTCGCTGGGCATCAGCTTTGAAGAAGAACTTCAGATCATCGAAAAAAAAATCGAGGAAACGCGCCGCCAGATTTTTCTAAATCTCACACCGTGGCAACGTGTCCAGCTCGCGCGCCATCCCAAACGTCCGTTCACGCTGGATTACATCAGCCATGCGTTTTCCGATTTTCAGGAATTGCATGGCGATCGTATGTTCGCGGAAGATCGCGCGATGGTCGGTGGTTTTGCGAAACTTGGTGAACATCCCGTAGTCGTCATCGGCACGCAAAAAGGCCGCGATACGAAGGAAAATATTTTGCGCAATTTCGGTTCCGCGCATCCTGAAGGTTATCGCAAGGCGCTTCGCCTGATGCGGCTCGCGAATAAATTTGGTCTGCCGATCATCACGATTATTGACACAGCGGGCGCGTATCCCGGCGTCGCTTCCGAAGAACGTCACATCGCCGAGGCCATCGCCGTCAATCTGCGCGAAATGACATTGCTCGAAGTGCCGATCATTTCTGCGATCATCGGCGAAGGCGGTTCCGGCGGCGCGCTCGGCATCGGTGTGGCGGACCGCGTTTTGATTTTGGAAAACGCATATTATTCCGTCATCAGTCCCGAAGGTTGCGCGGCAATTTTATGGAAAGACCGCGCGAACGCCGCCAAAGCCGCCGCCGCGCTCAAAATCACCGCGAACGATCTGCTCGAACTCAAGCTAGTGGACGAAATCATTCCCGAACCGCTTGGCGGCGCGCACACGAACACCATCGGCACGGCGGCAAATCTTAAAACGCACCTGCTCAAAAATCTTGAAGAAATTCTCGCGCTGCCAATCGCCGAACGTCTGAAAAAGCGCTACGCAAAATTCCGCGCGCACGGACAGTTCATCGAGAAACCCGATGACATTGGCGAAATCAAAGCGGGCAAGAAAATTGAAACGACGTCCGTATGATTCCTGAGTTATATCCGTTCGTTTTTCAACCGATCTTCAAAGAACGCATCTGGGGCGGACGCGAACTCGAACGGCTTTACGCCAAAAAAATTCCCGCCAACGTGCCGATTGGCGAAGCATGGGAAATCTCCGACCGACCAAATGATGAAAACGTCGTCACCAATGGACAATTTGCCGGAAGAAATCTGCATTGGTTGATGCAAAATTTTTCCAGCGAAATTCTCGGCGGCGCAAAAACCGCCGCTGGTAGCCGCTTTCCCCTGCTCTGCAAAATTCTCGATGCGCGCGATAAATTGTCGCTGCAAGTCCATCCACCCGCGAGCAAAGCGGCGGAACTCAAAGGCGAACCGAAGACAGAAATGTGGTTCATTGCCGATGCCGCGCCGGATGCGAGTTTG
>JAMFSG010000311.1 GCA_026225155.1 Verrucomicrobiota bacterium | reverse complement strand
CCAGTTGGATCATCTCGCGCAACCATTCTTCATCGTCAATGATCAGGATTTTTTTCACGATCTATATTAATTAAACCAGCAACCACCACGCGTCTGGAGACGCCGGCCGGCACCGCTGAGTAACAGAAATCTTCGGGCAATCATTTCCGCTGGTCCAACGGAACGTAGCTGTTGATGGTTTTACCGGTGTAAATCTGGCGCGGACGATAGATGCGGCTCTTCGGCTCCTCCATGATTTCCTTGTAATTCGCGATCCAGCCGGGCATCCGGCCAATCGCGAAAATCACGGTGAACATCTCCACCGGAATCCCGATCGCGCGCATGATGATGCCGCTGTAAAAATCCACGTTCGGATACAATTTCCGCTCGACGAAATAAGAATCTTTCAACGCCGCTTCTTCCAATTTTTTCGCAATGTCCAGCAACGGGTCACTGATGTTCAATCGGGACAGCACCTCGTCGCATGATTTCTTGATGATTGTCGCGCGCGGATCGTGATTTTTGTAAACGCGATGGCCAAAACCCATCAGTTTTTTGCCGCTGTTTTTATCCTTCGCCGCCGTGATGAATTTCGAACCGTCGTCGCCGGAACTGTGAATATCCGCCAGCATTTCCAAAACCGCCTGGTTCGCGCCGCCGTGCAACGGACCCCACAACGCGCACACGCCCGCCGCGCAACTCGCAAATAAATTTGCCTGGCTCGACGCCACCATGCGCACCGTCGAAGTGGAACAATTTTGTTCGTGATCCGCGTGCAGCAGAAAAATCAAGTCCAGCGCCTTCGCCACTTCCGGTTTGATGTCGAATTCTTCATACGGCATCGAGAACAGCATGTGCAAAAAGTTCGGCGTATATTTGTAAGACTGCTTCGGATAGATCAGCGGCAGTCCCTGCGATTTGCGATACGAATACGCCGCAATCGTCCGCACCTGCGAAATCAATTTCGCAACGTAAATATCGAACTGCTTCATCTTGCCGAATTGCCAGTGCATCAAACCTTCGTCGAAGCAGCTCGCCGCGTTGATCATCGAAGATAGAATCGCCATCGGATGCGAACCCGTCGGAAATCCTTGGAAATGATATTTCATGTCCTCGTGCAAAAACTGGTGTTCGGCGAGCAGATCCGAAAATGTTTTCAACTGCGGCCGCGTCGGCAGCGAACCGTAAATCAGCAAATAAGCCGTTTCGATGAAATTGGATTTCTCGGCAAGTTCTTCGATTGGAATTCCGCGATAGCGCAAAATTCCTTTGTCACCGTCAATGAAAGTCACTTTGCTCACGCAAGAACCTGTGTTGCCATAGCCGTCGTCCAGCGTGATATAGCCCGTGTTGGCGCGTAGCGACGAGACATCCACCGCGCGTTCCTGCTCGCTGCCCGTGATCGTCGGCAGCGTGAAAGTTTTTCCGTCCAGTTCCAGTTTGGCTTCGTTGCTCATAATCCTCTTGTGCGGCGTTGAATTAAAATTCCTCCGCCAACTTTGCCGATGAACCGAAAACTTGGCAAGTCGCGAAAACACATTTCAGAAAAAATCACGCACCGAATTAGTTCGCGTGGGGTTGAAATCCTGAATGCCAACCACGAATGGACACGGATAAGGGCAAAACGCAGAGAACGCAGAGCAACGCGGAGTGAAATTATTGCTGCGGTTCTTTGCGGCCTCTGCGCCACTGCGTTTATTTTTTTATCCGTGCGCATCTGCGTCCATCCGTGGTTAAATAAATTTGGAAAACACACCTAAAAAATTATGAAACGCTGGGCCGTCCTCACCGTATTCCTTTACGCGCTGGCTTTGTTGCTGCTTACCGCGCCGGTCATCCTCATCGCCTTTGCCAACTGGGGCTTAAAAAATGACAACGTCGGGATCATAGACGCGCTGGCCATTTACGCGAACTGGGCTTATTGGATATGGCTCGCCGTGCTCGTCGCCGGACAATTTTTATTGCTGCTCCTGCCCATTGACATTTCCGAACGCCGCTTGCCGACGCGCCGAAAATTAAAAATTCCCGTCATCGTCACCTCGTTTTTTCTGATGAACCTGTTTTTGGCCGGATTGCTGTCCGTGCTCTGCGCCATTTTCAAGGACAACGGTTTTGAAATTTTCAATGTGCAAGGCTTGTTCAATTCTTCAAATCAAACCGCGCACCCTTCCGACTGGCAATCCGTCGTCAGCTTCTTCGTTCCCGTTCTAATTTTCTGGCTCGTCTGGGCGATCATTTTTCGGCGCGCGACTAAAGCCAATGCGCCCGATGCGTTGCTCCAACGCGCCACGCGCTGGCTGTTGCGCGGCAGTATTCTTGAACTCATCATCGCCGTGCCCAGCCATGTCATCGTCCGCCGCCGCGACGATTGCTGCGCGCCCACCGGAACTTTTTGGGGCATCGCCACCGGCATTTCCGTGATGTTGCTCTGCTTCGGTCCGGGCGTATTTTTCCTGTTCGTCGAACGCTGCCAAAAATTGAAACCAAAAACTACGGACGGAAAAAAATCCTGAATAAGGAAAACCGGAATTTCAGGAACCGATTTGATTCTGTTTCCGGCCTTCCTTATTTGTCTCCTGCAAGAAACTCAAAAAGATTTAATCGGAAGCAGCCCGATAGGCCACAGCTATACAAATAACGATGGAAATGATGTTTATAAAAGCAAATTCCCCATACATCAATACGAACGTTCCCGTGACCGCAACTCCCGCGATGGATGCCGTGATGACGCCCAATGTTGTATCCGTTCCGCGCGCCAGCCAGCGCGCGGCATAACCCGCCGCCGCGCCCACCGCGATGCCCATGAACGGAAATCTGAAATGTGTGCCCATCCAAAACGCCACCATCAATCCGCAACCAACAAGAGCACCCGCCACGGCTCCCAAAATTCCGCGAGCGAGACTGAATTCGCCTTCGATTTTTGGCCGGGATTTTTTGTCAGTTGAAAGCGATTTTATCGCGCCGATTGGCGGCGGCGTAAAACTGCCCGTAGCCGAAGCCAACGGCGGCGCAGTTTGCGATTCTGGCACATGACGATTAATCCTCAATCCGCCAGACGCCGGCATAATCGGCGGCGGATTTGAAATTTCCGCAACCGCTGCGGACGCGACGGCAAGGTTTTCCGAAATCAGTGTATTCGCTTTTGCCGTCGCATCCTCGTTACAGGCGGGACAATTTACCGCGAACGGCATTTGTCCGTTCACCGGATCCACGTCGAATTTGAAATTCTGACCGCAGTCACAAGCCACTTTTAGTTCCATAATCTGATTCCTTTGCGTGCCCGCAAAATGCCGGGTGGGGTTTCACCCATTTTAATTTTTCGCTTAGATTAAGTCCACTGGTTTTTGGACGCCATGGAATTTCCATTTTCTTTTCGCGCGCTTGGCTTTAACTTTTGCGCCAGACAAATGGCCTTAAAATTGTTCAACACGCTGTCCCGCTCCGTGCAGGAATTCTTTCCGCTTGATCCGCAAAAGAAAAAAGTCGGCATGTATTGCTGCGGGCCGACCGTTTATGACTACGCGCACATCGGCAACTGGCGCACGTTCGTCTTCGCCGACCTCGTCCGCCGCACGCTGGAATTTTCGGCTACGACGTGCAGCACGTCATGAACATCACCGACGTCGAGGACAAGATCATCAAACGCGTCGATGAAATCAGTCTCAAGTCCAAAGTCCAAAGTCCAAAGT
>JAMFSG010000310.1 GCA_026225155.1 Verrucomicrobiota bacterium | reverse complement strand
TGTGCGAGGCGGAGATTGACGAAAGCTTTGTGCGTTCCGGCGGCCACGGCGGCCAGAACGTGAACAAGGTTTCCACCTGCGTCATGTTGCTGCATCGGCCGACCGGCGTGCAGGTGAAATGCCAGGAAACGCGCCAGCAAGGCTTAAACCGTTACGCCGCGCGCAAGTTGTTGCTGGATAAAATCGAGGCGCAAAAAAATGGGTTTGTCGCCGCGCAACGTGCTGAGATCGAAAAAATCCGCCGCCAAAAACGCAAGCGTTCGCGGCGCGCGAAAGCGTTGATGCTCGACAGCAAATCCAAACACTCGGCGAAAAAATCTTTGCGCCGGATCTCGCCGGAATAAAAATCCGCAGCTTTCCAAATCGCGGTTTCATTCTTAAACTTCGTCCGCATGACGGATATTGTTGAAATTTTTGTCGGCCTATTGCTCGCCGTGGCGATCCTCGCGTTGCTGGCGCGCAAGCTGCATGTGCCTTATCCGATCCTTTTTTTGATCGGCGGGTTGGGCATCGGCTGGATTCCCGGAAATCACCCCGTCAAGCTCAGTCCCGAACTGGTTTTTCTTTTCTTTTTGCCGCCGTTGCTTTTTCCGGCGGCGCTGTTCACTTCGTGGCGCGATTTCCGGGCGAACTTGCGGCCGATTTCATTTCTCGCGGTCGGACTGGTTTTGTTCACGACAGTGGTCGTCGCGTGGCTGGCGCATTATTTCATGAAATTGCCGCTCGCCGCCGGATTCGTTTTGGGCGCAATCATTTCTCCGCCCGACGCCATCGCAGCCACGGCGATCGCCGAACGCTTGAGCGTCCCGCGCCGCATCGTCACGATTTTGGAAGGCGAAAGTCTGGTCAACGACGCGACCGCGCTCATCGCATATCGTTTCGCCGTCGCGGCGGTAATGGGCACGGCTTCGTTTTCGCTGGCGGGCGCGGGCGCGCAATTTTTCATCGTCAGCATCGGCGGCATTTTGATCGGCCTCGCGGTCGGCTGGCTGGCGGTCAAATTTCATAAACGCGTGGATGATGCGCCGATTGAGATCACCGTTTCGCTGCTCACGCCATTCGTCGCTTATTTGAGCGCCGAGCGGCTAAAAGTTTCCGGCGTGCTCGCGGTCGTGACCGCCGGTTTATATCTTGGCCGCCGGATGCCGGAAATTCTCACTTACCGCACGCGGCTGCAAGGCGGACCGGTTTGGGCGATGGTGGAATTTTTACTGAACGGTTTTGTTTTCATTTTGATCGGTTTGCAGTTTCCGGAAATTTTGCACGCGCTTGCCACCGACAAAGATTATTCCCTCGGCCAACTCGTCGGTTACGCGCTCATCATCAGTGTCGCCGTGATCGTCATCCGTCTGCTTTGGGTTTTTCCAGCGGCTTATGTGCCACGTTTGATCTTCAAAAAACTTTGCGCCAAAGATCCTTATCCCGACTGGCAACACATCGCGATCATCGGTTGGACGGGAATGCGCGGCGTTGTTTCGCTCGCGGCGGCGCTGGCGATTCCGCTCGCGATCCAAAACGGCGATCCGTTTCCCGACCGCGATCTGATTTTATTTCTCACATTCATCGTGATCGTCGCGACGCTCGTCGTTCAAGGCTTGAGTTTGCCGACGCTCATCCGCTGGCTCGGCGTGAAAGACGACGGCTCCGAAATCCGCGAAGAACGCGAGGCGCGGCTGCAAGCGAATCGCGCTGCGTTAGCCCGCTTGAATCAAATCGGCGAAACCGATCCGGCGAAAGCGGATGCGTTGCAACGGCTGCGCATCGAATACGACGACCACATCCGCCAGATCGTAGGCGACGAACCGGAAAATGCCGGCACTTCCATGCGGCTTTTTTCTTCCGAATACGAACGCCTTTCGCACGAAGCGTTGCAGGTGGAACGTAAGACGCTCATCAAACTTCGCAACGCCAGCGTCATCAACGACGAAGTCCTGCGCCGCATCCAGCGCGACATTGATCTGGCGGAAATCCGTTTGAAGACGTGAGCAATCAAAGCGCGTCAAAAAGATAATTGCCGATTGTCTGCCGCGACTTTGCGCGTGCGTGCTAAACTGTCCGTCTATGAATATCTTGATCGAAAACGCGGATAGCTCCGAATATCTCACCAGCAACAGTGAATGGACGAAAAATGCCGTGGACGCCAAGCGTTTTGCCGGCACCGGCCTCGCCTTCGCCGCCGCGAAAAAAGAAGCCATCGGCAAATTCAACATCGTCGGCTACATCGCGGAGACGAAACAATTCGTCAACATGGAACACGGTCGCGGCAAAGGCGCGTCGGAAGTTGCGGCGTGAACCAAAACAATTTGGCCGTCAAAATTTAATTAGGAAGGCAAGAAAGCAGGAAACAGAATTTTCCTGAATTCCTGTTTTCCTTATTTGAATTTTGCCAGACGGTTGAAAGAAAAAAGCGCATCCAGTTTTGGACGCGCTTTTTTGTGGTCGTAAAATATTTTACGCAGTTGCGGCGGCTTTGGACGCGGCCAGATCGGCTTTGCGTTCATTGAGGCTGCGGAAGAATTCGTAACCTTCGCGGCAACGGCGGACCAAAATGTCCTTGTCTTCCAACATCGTTTTGATGATGCGCAAGATCGGTTTCGGACGCAGATAATAGGTGCGATAAAAACGATCCACTTCCTCGAAAATTTTATTTTTGTCGAGGCCGGGATATTCCAGCGTGCTTTGTTGCAAGCCATCGGCTTCAATCAAATCGGTTTTATCTTTCTTCACGAACCAACTGTTTTGCTTGGCCATTTCGTAAAGTTCCGTGCCGGGATACGGCGCGGCGAGCGAAACTTGCAAGCTGAACACGTCGAGGTCTTTCGCAAAATCAATCGTGTTCTGGATCGTCTGCGGCGTTTCCACCGGCAAACCCAAGATGAAAGTGCCGTGGATCACGACGTCCGCCTTGTGACAATTTTTGGTGAAGCGGCGCATTTCGTCCATCGTCACGCCTTTTTTGATGCGCGTGAGAATGTCGTCGTTGCCGCTTTCGTAGCCGACGAGGAACAAACGCAAACCATTGTCTTTGAAGGACTTGATCGTGTCGTAATCCAGGTTCGCGCGGCTGTTGCAGCTCCAGTGGACGCCGAGCGGCGCGAGTTTTTTCGCGATTTCGCGGGCGCGCGGGAGGTTCGCGGTGAACGTGTCATCGTCGAAGAAAAATTCGCGCACCTGCGGAAAAATTTTCTTCATGTAAGCCATTTCGTCCGCGACATTTTGCGGCGAACGCACGCGATATTTATGTCCGCCGATGGTTTGCGGCCAGAGGCAGAACGTGCATTGCGCGGGACAGCCGCGGCCCGTATACATCGAAATATATGGGTGCAGCAGATAGCCGATGAAATATTTTTCGATCTGCAGATCGCGTTTGTAAACGTCGGCGACCCACGGCAGCGAGTCCATGTCGTGGATCATTTCGCGCTCGGGATTGTGTTTGATCTTGCCGTCTTTATCTTTGTAGGACAGACCGGCGATGGTCGCGAGGTCGCGGTCTTCGGCGACTTCTTTGCAGGTGAAATCAAATTCTTTGCGGCCGACCCAATCAATCGCGGGCGAAGCTTTCAGCGTTTCCGTGGGCAAAACCATCGTGTGCGCGCCGACAAAACCGATTTTCGTGGACGGCTTTTGCGCCTTGATCGCTTCGGCGACTTTGCAATCGTTTTTCAACGACGGCGTCGAAGTGTTGATGATGACGTGATCAAATTCCTTTGCGGTCGCGAGCGTTTCCGGCATGCCGATGTTGTGCGGCGGACAGTCGAGCAGCTTGGAATTCGGCGTGAGTGCGGCGGGTTGCGCGAGCCACGTCGGATACCAATAGCTGGTGACTTCGCGCCGCGCCTGATAACGCGCGCCGGCGCCGCCATCAAAGCCATCGAAACTGGGTGGTGACAAATAAAGGGTCTTGCTCATATTCAAATTACTGTCGGACAGCGTAACATTCTTTTAACAATTCCATCAAATGCTATTTTCGCCAGCGGTTTTCGCTGGATGTGGCGGATGAACTTCTTTCACGTGCACGCGACTCGCAAGCCACAGGCTCAACAGACTCATCCCGACTGCGAGCCAGCCGAGTTTGTCGAAATTTACCAATTGTCCCGTCGGCGATTTCGTGACGATCCAGCCGCCCAAACTCGACGTCACGCCGGAAGTCAAATCGCGTGTGCAACTGGTAAGGCTCATGAATGAACCGCGACGTTTCGACGGCACGGCCAGTGATAAAATGGCTTGGCCGGGAACGAATCGTCCGCTGGCAAACGTGAAAAATAATCCTGCCAAAATCAACACCGCCCAAACGGGCATTTTGCCGGAAAGCGTGATCAAAAGTGTCACGACGCAGGCGACGCCGATCAATATTGCGAACACGCGCAAACGTCCGAGCCGGTCGGCGAGCCGTCCGAAAAATGGCGCGGTGCAGGCCGAACAAATGCCGCCGACAAAATAAACGAGAAATAATTTATTTTCCGGCAATCCGAGATTTGAAACCAAAAACGGCGCGAGCAACGGAATCACCATGAAATGTCCCATCACGAGCGCGGACATGAACAGCAGTGCTCGTCCGGCGTTCGCGTCGCGCAGCAATTCAAAGAATGCCGTGAAATGGTGCACCGGCGTGTCGGCCAAATCTTCGATGTGAGCGCGCACTGGCGGCAGGATCAGATAAATCAACAGCCACACGATCACGCCCATGCCCGCGACGAGAAAGAACGGCATTTCCCAACGAAATTTTTGCGCGAGAAATAATCCGAACGGAACGCCGAGCGCGGCGGCGACCGCAAAAGCCGTCATGATGATTCCCATGCCGGAAGCACGGCGTTGCGGCGGCACGATGTCGCCGACGATCGCCATGATGGTTGCGCCCGAAACGCCACCGAACGCACCGCAGATCGCGCGGGAAATCAGCAACATTCCCGCCGTGTGCGACAACGCACACGCGAGCGTGCCGACCGTAAAACCAGCGTAGGCGATGAGTAAAACTTTGCGACGGTCAAAGCGATCCATGAACGGCGCGGCCAACAATCCGACGACGCCCGCGCTGACGGTGTAAGCCGCGACGAGATGGCTAAATTTTCCCGGACCGATGGCCAGTTCGCGCATGAGCTGTTCGCCCAACGGCATGATGACCATGAAATCGAGGATGTGCGTGAACTGCACCGCCGCGAGCAACAGCAGCAAAGTGCGTTCGGAATAACGTGAAGTCGGCACAGAAATTAAACCCAGAAAACTCGCAAATAAAAAACCACCGCCACAATGAATGCGGCGGTGGTTGCAAATTCAATTATTCCGCCTTTTTCGTGTCTTTGATTTTCGCCAGCAAGTCATCGCGTTCGGTCGTGTCGCCGGTGCCGCAATGGCTGGCGACGTGCGGTTCGTGATGAGCTTCGTTCGAGAATGCACCGCGCGCGCCGGCGGCGGGAGAATTGATCGCGGCTTTCGCTTCGGCCAGATGACCTTTGCCGATTGTCATGCCGTTGAACGCGCGTTTTGCGAGTTCGGGCGATGCCGGAAATGGCTTCGGTTTCGCGCCGAAGTTGTATTTGAAATTTTTCCAGTTGTCGCCGGATTGATAATTCGTGCCGAGCGCGCCGCTCGGATCGTAGCCGCAATGAACCATGCAATGTTCGCAGCGCGGGTCACGCGCGACGCCGTTGACGACGCCGTATTTTTCCCATTGCACTTTCGAGAGCATTTCCTGATAGCCGGGATAATGGCCGTCGGTCATCAGATAGCACGGCGCTTTCCAGCCTTTGACGTTGAACGTCGGAATCGCCCACGCGGTGCAGGTCAATTCGCGTTTGCCCGCGAGAAATTCCTGATAAACCGGCGTGCCGAAAATGGTGAACGCTTTGCCCCAATCCTGGATCTTCGCGAATTTCTGGCGCGTCATGTCGCGCGTGAGGAAAAATTGTTTCGGATCTTTGCCGAGACGCTTCACCATGTCTTTTTTTGCGGCGTCGTAATCATAGCCGGGCGAAATCGTGTGGCCGTCCACTTCGAGCGAGCTCAAATACTTGAACATGTCCTCGATTTCGGCGACGTCGGTTTCTTTGTAGACCGTCGTGTTGGTTGCGACTTGGTAACCGATGATTTTCGCCATTTTGATGGCTTCGACGCATTCCTTGAAAACGCCTTCGCGTTCGACAATCAAATCGTGCGTGAATTCCAGACCGTCAACGTGGACGTTCCAATACATCCATTGCGTCGGGCGGATGACGACTTTTTTCTTTGCCGCGTCGTCGGATTTGCGGATGACTTCGGCTTCTTTTTCGGAAATCAATTTGCCATCGAGCAATTTTTTCAGCTTCGGTTCCAGCGACGGCGAATAAACAGCGGCGAGATAATCGCGCATTTTTTTGCGCATGAACATTCCGTTCGTGCAGATGTAAAGCACGCGGCCTTGTTCGAGCAAGCCGGCGATCAATTCTTCGATCTTCGGATAAATTAACGGTTCGCCGCCGCAGATGGAAACCATCGGCGCGTCGCATTCAATCGCCGCTTGGAGACACTGTTCCAGCGGAACCATGTCTTTGAGCGACGTGGAATATTCGCGGATGCGCCCGCAGCCGGTGCAGGTCAGGTTGCAGGTGTGCAGCGGTTCGAGCTGCAAGACCATCGCGAATTTCGGCGTCTTGCGGAGCTTATGTTTGATGATGTGGCTGGCGATTTTTTTCGTCAGCGCGAATGGGAAACGCATAAAAATTTATTTAGCAACCGCCAAAGTAACGGATTTTTCCGTGAACGCAACCGGCGCGTTGGTGGTGGCCGGATTGGCATCATTCCGGACACCCGGCAGCAGGAAATCCAGCGGCGAAACGGTGTGGCTCGCGCTGATGCCGCCGCAGCCGCTCGTGCCGAGCGCCAGTGCGACAAACATTGCCAGCAGCGGAAATTTCCAATTTAATCTCACCTGCACAGTATAAAACAGCCCGACGCGATGGCAACTTTTTATTCCACCGGGAAGCAAACGACGAAAGGGAAATTCGCGGCGGCCATTTTATTTTTCTTTGCCGCAACCGGAATTACTTTTGCCGACGAAACGACGAATGCCATTTTCGCCGCGCGCGCGGAAAAAGAATTTCATCGTTCGCAAATCCAGTTTCAGGCGCATTCCGAAAATTCCAGCAACGCTTGGATTTTTGCGCGTGCCAGTTACGACTGGGCGGATTTTGCGAAAACCGATTCCACCCGCGCCGATATCGCGAATGCCGGCATCGCCGCCAGCCGCGATCTCATCGCCCGCGAACCCAAAAACGCCGCCGCGCATTATTATCTCGCCATGGACATGGGCCAGCTCGCGCGCACGGAATTGCTCGGCGCCTTGAGCCTCGTCAAACAAATGGAGCGCGAATTCAAGATCGCCATCGCACTTGACGAAAATCTGGATTTCGCCGGACCAACGCGCAATCTCGGCCTGCTGTATCTCGAAGCACCGAGCATCGGCAGCGTCGGCAGCGAACGCAAGGCACGCATATTTCTGCAACGCGCCGTCAAGCTTGCGCCGGATTATCCAGAAAATCGCCTGAACCTCGCCGAAGCTTATCTAACATGGCGTGAACCCGACCATGCGAAAACGGAATTGAACGCGCTCGATGCGATATGGTCAAAAGCGCAAACGAATTTCACCGGCGAACATTGGGAAGAAAGCTGGGCTGATTGGACTGCGCGCCGCAGCGTTGCCAATAAAAAACTGGCGGAAATCTCCGCGCCGATAAAATCGCCGCGCTGATAAAATTAATTAAATTGGGACGGACGCCGTGCCGGCGTCCCAAAAAATATTTTTGCATTTTGAATTTACGGGACAGCGACACACCGC
>JAMFSG010000309.1 GCA_026225155.1 Verrucomicrobiota bacterium | reverse complement strand
CTGGATGAAGCGGAAGATGTTGTCGATGAGAAGGAGGACGTCGCGGTGCTCCGCGTCGCGGAAATACTCCGCCATCGTGAGGGCGGCGTGCCCGACGCGGAACCGGCTTCCGGGCGGCTCGTTCATCTGGCCGAAGACCATCACCATGTTTGGCAGTACGCCCGCAGCTTTCATTTCACGATAAAGTTCCTCGCCTTCGCGGCAGCGTTCACCGATGCCGCAAAAAATGCTGACGCCCTGTTGATGGCCGATCATGTTGTGGATCATTTCCGTGAGCAAAACCGTTTTGCCCACGCCCGCGCCGCCGAACAATCCCGCCTTGCCGCCGCGTTCCAGCGGCACGAGCACGTCAATGACCTTGATGCCCGTCTCGAAAATTTCCGACTTGGTGGAACGTCGCGCCAGCGGCGGCGGCGCGCGATGCACCGAACGCCATTGCACCTCCGTCGGCGACGGCTGACGGTCAATGGCGTTGCCAAACACGTCAAACATTCGCGAGAGAATGGCCTTGCCGACCGGCGCTTTCAACGGTCCACCGGTGTCCGTGACCGCCATTCCGCGCGCCAGCCCCTGCGTCGGCGTCAGCGCGATGCCGCGCACATGACGCGCATCGGTCTGCGCCAGCACTTCGATAACGATTTTATTTTCCGCCCCCGCGCGCAGCACCGAATAGATCGGTGGCAACGGCCCGTCGAAACGCACCTCCACGACACTGCCGCGCACTGACGTGACTGCGCCACGATTCGTTGAAAAAGTTTTTTCCTCCATGAATGCTCCAACTGAAAGCTCGTTCACCGCAACCATACATTGTGATCACGTTATCTTTTGGACGTGAAGAAACGAATGGGGTGAACACCCCATGAAGAAAATTTTCCGAATGGACGAAGGAAAATTTTTGCGACGCTTTTGAAAATTTGCGCGATCGAATTTATCTCAAACTATGACAAGAGACGCAGATTATGCTTCAGCAGCCCGTTCAGCTTGGACTGCGCCATTTCCAATTTCGGACTTCCGGCAAATCTTGGCCGAATTTATTGATGTATTGCTTATGCTCGATCAACTTGTCCTGAAGCTGTTGTTTGAGATAAACGCCTTTGGCGCCGGTTTGCGGCAGGCGATCAATCGTATCCATGACGAGATGAAAACGATCCAGTTCGTTCAAAACAGTCATGTCGAATGGCGTGGTGATCGTGCCTTCTTCTTTATAGCCGCGAACGTGGATGTTGTGATGATTCGTGCGACGATAAGTCAGCCGGTGGATCAACCACGGATACGCATGGAACGCAAAAATAACCGGTTTATTTTTCGTGAACAGCGAATCAAAATCCATGTCGCTCAAGCCGTGTGGATGTTCACTCTTGGGTTGCAATCGCATCAAGTCAACGACATTGACCACGCGGATTTTTAGTTCGGGCAAATGTTCGCGCATGATCGAAACGGCGGCGAGCGTTTCGAGCGTCGGCACATCGCCACAACAAGCCATGACGACATCGGGATCGGCGTTTTGGTCGTTGCTCGCCCATTGCCAGATGCCGATGCCTTCGGTGCAATGTTTGACGGCGGCGTCCATCGTCAGCCATTGCGGCGCGGGATGTTTACCCGCGATCACAACGTTGACGTAATGCCGGCTGCGCAGACAGTGATCCATCACCGAGAGCAGACAGTTCGCATCCGGCGGCAGATAGACGCGCACGACCGAAGCCTTTTTGTTCACAACGTGATCCAGAAAACCGGGATCTTGATGCGTAAAGCCATTGTGATCCTGTCGCCAAACATGCGAGGCCAGCAGATAATTCAGCGAAGCGATCGGACGCCGCCACGGCAGACACGAGGTGATCTTCAACCATTTCGCGTGTTGGTTGAACATCGAGTCAATGATGTGAATGAAGGCTTCGTAACAATTGAAAAGTCCATGCCGACCAGTGAGCAAGTAACCTTCGAGCCAGCCTTCGCATTGATGTTCGCTCAACATTTCCATCACGCGTCCGGTCGGCGCGAGAAATTCATCGTTCGGCACCGTCGCCGCTTCCCATTGACGATTAGTTGTTTCAAAGACGGCTTCCAAACCGTTCGAGAGTGTTTCGTCTGGACCGAAGATGCGGAAATTTTTTTGCTCGGTGTTGAACTTCGTCACGTCGCGTAAAAATTTCCCCAACACATGGGTGTCGCCAATGCCAACTATTCCCGGCGAACAAACATCCACCGCGTAGTCGCGAAAATCCGGCATCCGCAAATCGCGGAGCAAGATGCCGCCGTTGGCGTGAGGATTCAGTCCCATGCGCCGATTGCCCGCGGGCGCGAGTCCGGCGAGTTCTGGTTTCAAACGACCTTGTTCATCAAACAATTCCTGTGGGCGATAGCTGCGCAACCAATCTTCCAGCAGTTTGAGATGTTCGGGATTTTTCGCCGGATCAGAAAGTGGCACTTGATGCGAACGGAACGTGCCTTCGATCGGCACGCCATCAATCGTTTTCGGTCCCGTCCAGCCTTTCGGCGAATTGAGCACAATCATCGGCCAGCGCGGACGCGTGAGATTGCCGTGAATGCGAGCGTCCATCTGAATTTTTTTGATCTGCTCGACGGCTTTATCCAACGTCGTCGCCATCGCTTCGTGCATCAATTCTGGTTCGTGGCCTTCGACGAAATAAGGTGTCCAACCGTAGCCGTGAAATAATTGTTCCAACTCTTCACGCGTGATGCGGGCAAGAATCGTTGGATTGGCGATCTTGTAACCATTGAGATGAAGAATCGGCAACACTGCACCGTCCGTCGCTGCGTTGAGAAATTTATTGGAATGCCACGCCGTCGCGAGCGGGCCGGTTTCGGCCTCGCCATCGCCAACGACACACGCGACGATCAAATCTGGATTATCAAAAACCGCGCCGAACGAATGGCTCAATGAATAGCCGAGTTCACCGCCTTCATGAATCGAACCGGGAGTTTCCGGTGAAGCGTGACTTGGAATGCCGCCGGGAAATGAAAACTGCTTGAACAGTTTTTTAAGCCCGATTTCGTCCTGGCTGATGTTCGGATAAATCTCGCTGTAAGTTCCTTCGAGATACGTATTGGCCACCACCGCCGGGCCGCCGTGGCCGGGACCGGAAACATAAATCATGTCAAGGTCATATTTTTTGATGACGCGATTCAGGTGCGCGTAAATAAAATTTTGTCCCGGCGTCGTGCCCCAATGTCCGAGCAACATATGTTTCACATCCGCGATTGTCAGCGGTTTTTTGAGAAGTGGATTGTCGTAAAGATAAATCTGCCCGACCGAAAGATAATTAGCCGCGCGCCAATAAGCGTCAATTTGCTGAAGTAATCCCGGCGTCAAGGTTTTGGTTTCCATATTTTAATTTGGATTGAGATTGAGCAGGCGGACGACTGATCGAGCGATCATCAATTCTTCATCGGTGCGGATGACGCGCACATTAACCTTGCTGGCATTCGTCGAAATCACGGCTGCCGATTTTTTGTTTCTGGCCTTGTCAATTTTAACGCCGATAAAATTCAGTTCGTCGCAGATGCGCGCGCGAATGATTGGCATGTTCTCGCCGATGCCGCCGGCGAAAACAATCGTATCAACTCCGCCCAGCGCGGCGGCAAACGAACCAATCCATTTTCGAGCTTGATAGCAAAATAGTTCCACCGCTTCCGCTGCGCGAACATCTTTAGTTTCACGCGCAACCAGATCGCGCATGTCGGAACTGGTTTCGGAAATTCCCAGCAAGCCGGATTCGTGGTTCACCATTTTTTGAAATTGCGCCGCCGACATTTTTTCCGTGCGCGCCAGATACGAAACCAAACCCGGATCCAAATCGCCCGAACGCGTGCTCATCACCAATCCTGCCGTCGGCGTGAAACCCATGCTAGTATCAATGCTTTTGCCATCGCGCACGGCGGCGAGGCTTGCGCCATTGCCGAGATGCGCGAGGATCACATAGCCCTTGGTCGCCGCCGGATTGCCGAGCCGTTTAAGTTCTTCCACCAAATACGCATAAGACAAACCGTGAAAACCATAACGCTGAATTCCTTTCGCAAAGTAGCGGCGCGGAATTGGCAATAACTTGGCGACGCGCGGCATGGTTTGATGGAACGCCGTATCGAAGCAAACTATCTGCGTAAGTTTTGGATGCCGCTGACGAAAGACTTCAATCAACTTAATCTCACTCGGCAAATGGTCGGGATCGAATGAGCTGATGCGATGCAGCTCCTTCAGCAATTTCGGCGTGACGATTTCCGGCTCGGTATGTTTCATGCCATGAACCACGCGATGGCCCACAGCTTTCACCGAAGCAAAAGCAACGTGCTTTTCCAGCCAATCAACCAGAAAATTTGCCGCCGACTTATGATCGGATAAGGCAATGCGGCGACTGTTCGGCTGTTTTTTATTCGAGTCAGTATAAGTCAATTTTGTTCCACTTACACCGATACGATCAATTTTTCCATGAAGCCCTGGCTTGAGAAGTTTGCCGATTTGATATAACGCAAATCGGATGCTCGACGAGCCGCCGTTGAGGGTTAGGATGAATGGATTGGGTGGTTTCATTTCTGCCAGAGGATTCGAGCGTCTTCAAGAGTTGTGCCGCGATCACATCAGGTAAATGTCCAGGCCGGATTGGTGGCGGGCTTCGGCCAGCGTCAGATATTCCTGCGACGATTCGACCGTGGCATTCTGCTGTTGCAATTCCTGCGACAGGATTCGCAGCGTTGATAAATTATCTTCAACTTCTTGAAAGGCAGTAATCATGGTCGTATTCAGCGGAAGTCAGCCAACTGATCTTTGTTCAATGTCCAAATATCCACGCTTTTGACTGTCACCTTGCCGGCGTTGGGTCGCAGGATTCCGGAAATCATGAGGACGCCGTCCTTTAATGGATTTTTTTTCATAGACTGAAATTCATCGCGCGTGATTGATTTGGTCGTTATGCGCCGTTTTCGGCCTCGCCTGGACGAGCTGCTTTTCAACGTCATGACGATCAGCCAGTTCTTCCAAGAATGATTTATCTAGTGCGTTCATTTTTTTATCGGGTGTTTGATTCTTTCTGGTTTGGAAGAATTTTTATTTCCCGGCGTCACCTTGCACCCGAAAAATCATCGGGGCTATGGGGTGTTACCCGATGTTCGAAAATATTGCGGCTCACTCGTTATTTACGCAATCTTTAAGCGCGCAAAGACCGATACCTTCACAAACCTAAAACGAAGACAAACACAACACGCTCGCCAAAAGCCAGGCCGGCAGTGGCATAGGTCATAGCCTGATTTCCGCAAACCAGCGAGCCGAATGCCGGTGTCTGCAAGGTGGCAATGCCCATTCTCAGGTGGTAATGACCGAGGGCCAGAACACTCACGCAAAATATCAGTTCGGACAATCCCATAAAACGCCGGCGAGTGTCAGTTTGCCGATGCGCCAACTGTCGGGCAGCGCGGAAGGCCGGACGTTATCGGTGCTGACGCCGTGGCGCCGTATAAAATTTTGGTTCCCGTCCGACGCACAAAACACATACGATTCAATGATCTGAATGATCCAGCGCCGATTCCGTGCAGAAAAAATTGTGCCGGCGTTGTCGAATCCGACATGCCGGTATCGGTGCAGCATACGCGGTTGGATTCGCGCCGGTGGAAAATGCGCTGATGACGACCATCGCCTACGCGGATGTGGAAACTGATGTATAGTCAAATAAGCTCCGTTGGGATTGAGCTTTGCAACATGAATTACCAACCGATTGAGAACTACGGTGTGATTGGCGATCTGGCCACGGCGGCGCTCGTCAGTTTGGGCGGCTCGATTGATTTCATGTGCTTTCCGCATTTTGATTCGCCGACAATTTTTGCCGCGCTTTTGGATTCAAAAAATGGCGGCACTTTTCAAATTGCACCGGCGTCCGGCGAATTCAAAAACCGGCAAAGATATTTTCCCGACACGAACATTTTGCTCACGCGTTTTCTCGGCGAAAGCGGCATCGCGGAAATCTCCGATTTCATGCCGGTGCAGCATCTGGGCCACAGCTACGGTTTGATCCGCCGCGTCAAAGTCGTGCGCGGTGAAATAAAATTCCGCATGGTTTGCGCGCCGAAATTTGATTATGGCCGCGCGAGCCATTCGATTGAAAAAAAGCCGCATGAAGTCATTTTCGTTCCCGCGGAAAAAAAACTCCCAGCGTTACGTTTACGCAGCAGTGTGCCGTTGAAAATTGAAAATGGCGCGGCGGTGGCGGAATTCAAATTGCGCGCGGACCAAACGGCTTCGTTCATTTTGGAAGAAGCGAACGGCGAATCGCCTTCGGCAAATCCCGATTACGTTTCCGACGCGTTCAAGGAGACGATGAATTTCTGGATCGACTGGATTTCGCGTTCAAAATATCGCGGCCGCTGGCGCGAAATGGTGAACCGCTCGGCGCTTACGTTGAAACTTTTGACGTCGCAGAAACATGGTTCGCTCGTGGCTGCGCCGACGTTTGGTTTGCCGGAAAATATCGGCGGCGCGCGCAACTGGGATTATCGCTACACCTGGATCCGCGACGCGTCGTTCACGCTGTATGCGCTGATGCGGCTCGGCTACACGGAAGAAACGCAGGCGTTCATGCACTGGATGGAATTGCGCTGCCGCGAATTGAAACCGGGCAAGCCGTTGCAAGTCATGTATCGGCTCGATGGCCGGCGCGAATTGCCGGAAACCATTTTGAAAAATTTCGCGGGATATCAAAACTCATCGCCGGTGCGAATTGGCAATGCCGCCGGCGATCAATTGCAACTGGATATTTACGGTGAGCTGCTCGATTCAATTTTGATCTACGACAAACATGGCGAACCGATTTCATATGATTTTTGGATGAACCTGACGAAGCTCGTCGAATGGGTTTGCAAAAATTGGCGCCAGCCGGATCAAGGCATCTGGGAAGTTCGCGGCGGCGCGCAGCCTTTTTTATATTCGCGCGCGATGTGCTGGGTGGCGATTGACCGCGCGATGGAATTGGCGCGGCGGCGTTCATTTCCCGCGCCGCTCGTGCGCTGGCATCGCATCCGCGATGAAATCTACAAAGACATTTACGAAACGTTTTGGAACCCAAAATTAAAATCCTTCGTGCAATTTCACGGCGCGCAAACGGTGGACGCCGCGTCGCTGCTGCTGCCGATGGTGAAATTCATCAGCCCGACCGATCCGCGCTGGAAATCCACACTGCTCGCCATCGAAAAAAATCTCGTCGAAGATTCGCTCGTCTATCGTTACCAGCCGGAAAAAGCCGCCGCTGACGGCATGAACAGTCGCGAAGGAACTTTTTCCATGTGCTCGTTTTGGTATGTTGAATGCCTCGCGCGCGCGGGCGACCTGAAACGGGCGCGTTTCATTTTTGAAAAAGCGCTCGGCTATTCAAATCATCTTGGCCTTTACGCCGAGCAACTTGGCCGATGCGGCGAGCATCTGGGAAATTTTCCGCAGGCGCTTTCGCACATCGCCCTCATTAGCGCCGCGTGGAATCTGGATGAACGGCTGAATCGTTAAGCCGGAAATTTTTGGAAATATACTAGGGTTGCTATTATGATCGCTGCGAAATTTGACCAAGACTTCCGTTCGCGAATGGACCTGGAGCTTCTCGTAAATGTTTCGCAAATGCCAGCGCACGCCTTCGATGGTGATGCCCGGCCGGCCGATAATTTCCTTGTTTGAAAGACCGCGCACGACGAGATCAAGGACTTCGCGTTCACGCGCGGAAAGTTTTTTCCACATTAGCGGCGGCGGTTTCTTGTTCTTGAAAATGGGCGATGACTTTGCGGGCGATTTCCACGCGATTCTTTCATCTGGCCTCGCCATAATTTGCACGGCGTTTCTCGAAACAAAATAATTAAAAAACAATTGACACAGAAAATTTAAAATAGATAATAACGACATTGTAAGTCGTGTATAAGCGTTGTTGTTAATTTAAAAAATAATTAAAACAACAAAATAACCGCGAACAAACTGGCGTGATAAGATTAATTTTTATTTACGCAAATAAACGACTTGATTAGTTGTTTTAATAAATTAAACAAATGAGCGAACCGACCCCAAAGTCTGGCAGTCAAAACTTGAGCAACGCCAACTGGCTGGAGCTTGTCCGCCAGCAGGTTGGCTCGTTGCGCTATGGCGTCGTAGAAATCGTCGTGCACGATTCGCGCGTGATCCAGATTGAAAAGACTGAGCGATTGCGATTGGATAAAGCGTCAGGCGAAAATTTTTCCAAAGATTAAACCTTGATCTGCCAACTGACCGGAACGCCGGAAGATTCACAAAATGAAACCGTTCAAACATACTCCAGAAAATAATTGGCTCCCAAAACTCGCGTTCGTTGTTTTCACCATCGGACTTTTATGGTCGGGAAAAGCGACGGCGGCGGATGTAAAAATTCTCAATGTCTCTTACGACGTCACGCGGGAATTTTATCAGGATTTCAACAAGTCATTTGTGGCTTATTGGAAAGATAAAACCAGCAACAACGTGACGATCAACCAATCGCACGGCGGTTCGAGCAAACAGGCGCAGTCGGTCGTCAACGGTTTGGAAGCGGACGTGGTGACGATGAACCAGCCGCTGGACATTGATATTCTGCATACAAGCGCGAAATTGATTCCGGCAAATTGGGCGACGCGTTTGCCGAATCACAGCGTGCCTTACACTTCGACGATTGTGTTTGTTGTGCGCAAAGGCAATCCGAAGAACATAAAAAATTGGGATGACCTCATTCGTGCTGATGTTTCCGTCGTCATTCCGAATCCGAAGACTTCGGGCAATGGACGTTATAGTTATCTTGGCGCGTGGGGTTACGCGTTGAAATTACCAAATGGCGATGAAAAGTCGGCACGCGATTTTGTGGGGAAACTTTTCGCGAATGTGCCGGTGCTCGACACCGGCGGACGCGGCGCCACGACGACGTTTGCGGATCGCGGCATTGGCGATGTTTTGCTGACGTTTGAAAATGAAGCGGCCGTGGTTCAGGAAAATTTTACGAATGACCAACTTGAAGTCGTGTTGCCGCCAATAAGTATTCTCGCGGAAAATCCCGTCGCCTGGGTGGATCGTAATGTGAAACGCCACGGCACCGAAGCGGTTTCGCGCGCGTATCTGGAATATCTTTACAGCGACGCGGGGCAGGAAATCGCGGCGCAACATTTTTTCCGCCCGAAGAATCAAACCATTCTCGCAAGATATGCCGACCGTTTCAAACCGTTGAATCTGTTCACGGTGGATGACATCGCGGGCGGCTGGCAGAAGGCGCAGCAAACGCATTTTGCCGACGGCGGAATTTTCGACCAAATCTATCAAACCAAATAAAAATTATGCCACGCATATTCAATGACATCACGGAAACCATCGGCAACACACCGCTCGTGCGTTTGAACCGCACGGCGAAAAAACACGGCGCAGTCGCGGACGTTTTGCTCAAACTCGAATTTTTCAATCCGCTTTCCAGCGTGAAAGACCGCATCGGCGTGGCGCTGATTGACGACGCGTTGAAATCCGGCGCGATCGGGCAGGACACGATTTTGATCGAGCCGACGAGCGGCAACACCGGCATCGCGCTGGCATTCGTCGCGGCGGCGCGCGGCTTGAAATTGATTTTGACGATGCCGGAAACAATGAGCACGGAGCGGCGCAAGCTGCTGAAAATTCTTGGCGCCAAACTGGTTTTGACCGAAGGCGCAAAAGGCATGAAAGGTGCGATTGCGAAGGCGGACGAATTGCACAAACAAATTCCAAACAGCGTCGTGCTGCAGCAATTTTCCAATCCGTCCAATCCCGCGATCCATCGCAAAACTACCGCCGAAGAAATCTGGCGCGACACGGATGGCAAAGTGGATTTTCTCGTCGCCGGCGTCGGCACGGGCGGAACAATTACTGGCGTCGCCGAAGTCATCAAAAAATTGAAACCGAGTTTCAAGGCGATCGCGGTCGAGCCGGTGAAGTCGCCGGTGATTTCCGGTGGCGCGCCCGGGCCGCATAAATTGCAAGGCATCGGCGCGGGTTTTATTCCGGTGAATTTGAACGTGAAAATTCTCGACGAAACAATCCAAGTGAACGAAGACGATTCCGGCCCGATCTCGAAAGAAGTGAATCAGCTCGACGGCATTCCCATCGGCGTTTCCAGCGGCGCGGCGGTTTGGGCGGCGTTGCAAGTGGCGAAGCGCCCTGAAAACGCGGGCAAAACCATCGTCGCCATTGTGCCGTCATCGAGCGAGCGCTATCTTTCGACGTGGCTGTTTGCCGACATCAATACGGATTCCGATGACATCAGCAGTTTGATTTCGGCGGCATGAATTATTGCCTACCCAAAAAATGGGCGGCTCAAATTTAATCGTAATTTTTTAAGAACTGACCGGTTCACCGGAAGTTCTTGGATCAAGCATCAAAAACTCTTTGCAAAATCAAGTTCAACGCGATGCCTTTGCGGTTGATGTAAATTTGGATCATCATTCAACCGCTTCCATTTTAGACGAAAATGGAAATGCGCGCGCCGGCGAACCGTCTGTCGGCGAGGAAAAAGCCTACGACCAATTCGTTCCGGAGTTGCTCGCGTCCTACGCCACAGTGGGCGGATTGAATAACCGCGACGCGCATAATATGCCGTCCACGCGCGCAGTTGGACAGATTTGCGAAGACTTGCTTCAATTATTATTTCCCGGTTTTCACGATGACGACGCAGTGCATCATGGCTCGCTCGCGGAACTCACGCGCGAACGGCTTTCCAAAGTGGCTTCGCGCTTGGAAGATCAGGTGCGCAAAAGTGTCCGCATCGGCGATCCGAAAAAACCGACGGGCCGCACGCCGCCGATTTTGCGCCAGTTTTGCCATTCGCTTTCCGAAGTTCGCGAACTGTTGCGCACGGACATAGAAGCGGCTTACGAAGGCGATCCGGCCGCGCTTTACAGCGAGGAAATTATTTTGTCGTATCCGTTCATCGAGGTCATCGCGATCCAACGGCTCGCGCATGTTTTGTATTCGGCGGGCGCGCCGATCATTCCGCGCATGATGACGGAATGGGCACACAGCCGCACCGGCATTGACATTCATCCGGGCGCAAAGATCGGTTCGCACTTTTTTATAGATCACGGCACGGGCGTCGTCATCGGCGAGACGTGCAAGATCGGCAAGCATGTGAAGCTGTATCACGGCGTGACGCTCGGCGCGCGCAGCTTTGTGAAAGACGAAGCCGGCCACATTGTCAAAGGCGGTAAACGCCATCCTGAAGTGGAAGACAATGTCACCATTTATCCCAACTCGACGATTCTCGGTGGCGAAACCATCATCGGCGCGAATTCCACCATCGGCGCGAATGTTTTTTTGATGCATAGCGTCCCGGCAAATTCACTGGTGATTTATCACGAAAAACAATTGTCCATCCGTTCTAAAATTGACCGGAAAAACGATTCGCCGCTCGACTGGATGATTTGAAACGCGTCATTGACAACCGACTCACGGCCTTTACGATTTAATCAACAGCAGGCGACAACGCCACTTCAAAAGCAAAATTCTCACGGTGCTGACCGGATCACTGGAAGCTCCATGAAAACGAAAGTGTATTAATGTCGAATTGTGTCCAGATGCCGGCGGCGGTTCGGAAAATAATTTTCCGCTGCGCGTCCGTTTTCGCTTCGGCAATTCCATTTCGTTTTTCAAAGCAGCAACAAATTAATTTTTATTCAACCAACTAAAAACTGTATGAGCAAAGACACCAACGCCCCGCACTTGAGCTTGAGCGCCGCCGCTGCGCGCAACCTCGCCACCGCCACCGTCACCGTCCCGCAGATTACGGACATCACGCCGCGCTGGCTGCATAAACTTTTGCCGTGGGTAGATGTGGACGGCGGCGTTTATCGCGTCAACCGCGTCGCCAAAGCGGCGAAAGGTCAGCCGGCGAATGAATTCGGCGAAGCGAAAGTGGATTTGCTCACCGTCGCCGGCGGCGAGCCGAAATTGCCGACGACCTTCGTGGATTACGAAGAAGACCCGCGCGAATATCATTTGAGCACGATCCAAACCGTTCTCCGCACGCACACGCGCGTCACTGATCTTTATAGCAATAAGATTGACCAGCTCCGCGAACAGATCCGTTTGACCGTCGAAGCCGTCAAAGAAAAAGAAGAATGGGAAATCATCAACAATCCTGACTTCGGTTTGCTCAAGGAAGTGGATGCGTCGCAAACCATCAAGACGCGCAAAGGTGCGCCGTCGCCCGACGATCTGGATGAATTGCTCGGCCTCGTCTGGAAAAAGCCCGCGTTCTTTCTCGCGCATCCGAAAGCGATTGTCGCGTTCGGTCGTGAAGCCACGCGTCGCGGTGTGCCACCGCCGACGGTTCATTTGTTCGGTTCGCCGTTCATCACTTGGCGCGGCGTGCCGCTGATTCCGAGCAACAAGCTCGACGTGAAAAATAATTCCACCAGTATTTTGCTTTTGCGCGTCGGTGAAGCGGAACAAGGCGTGGTCGGTCTGCAAAAAACCGGCGTCACCGGCGAAGTGGAACCTGGCCTTTCTGTGCGCTACATGGGCACGAACGAAAATTCCATCGCGTCGCATCTCGTCACGCGTTATTTCTCGGCCAGCGTTTTGACGACCGATGCCATCGCCCGTTTGGACAATGTCGTGGTGAATAATTACTATGACTACAGTTCCAAATAGTGAAGTCGGTTCGCCCACAGCCGAACCGGCGGTGGCGGAACCGGCGCACAACGATCTCGTCGCGCGTTTGATCGGCGAGGCGTTTTCAGGATTCGCGCGCGGCGCGCGGCCAACGGCGACGCCGTCGTTGCCGTCCGAAATTCCGAGCGTTTCGGAATTGCCGGATTTGTCGGGCAGCAATGCGAATTCCGCATTGCCACCCGTGCATCCGAGCGCGCAACCGGACGCGCCGAAACTGTCCGAGTCAAAAAACGAGCCGAAAAAAACGTCGTCGGGCGCACACGCGCCGGATTCTGGCGACAGCTACGCATTCGGCGACCCGCGTTGCAACGGCGATTATCGTCCGCAAGGCAACACGCCCAAAACGAAAACGACGAACGCCAGTCCCGCGCTCGGTTTTTCTGACGCGGAATCGGTCGCGACGCCGGAATATTATTTTTTGCGCGGCGGCAATCCTTCCGGCAAAACGCCAGCGAGTTGCCAGTCGTATCCAAAAAACGCCGCGCCGATCCCGAAGTTTGATCTTGATGGCGTGCGCCGCGATTTTCCCGCGCTGCACCAGCTCGTCAACGGCAAGCCGCTCATCTGGCTCGACAACGCCGCCACGACGCACAAGCCGCAGGCGGTCATTGACGCGACCTCGCAATTTTACAGCCGCGACAATTCCAACATCCACCGTGCCGCGCACGCACTCGCCGCGCGCTCGACGGAATTGTTCGAGGCCGGACGCGAGAAGGTCCGCAAATTTCTCGGCGCAGCGGATGCGAAGGAAATTGTTTTCGTTCGCGGCACAACCGAAGCGATCAATCTCGTCGCGCAAAGTTACGGCCGCAAAAATATCGGCGCGGGCGACGAAATCATCGTCAGCGAACTCGAACATCACGCGAACATCGTGCCGTGGAAATTGCTTGCGGAACAAGTCGGCGCGACCGTGCGCGTGATTCCGATCAACGATCGCGGCGAATTGGTGCTGGAAGAATATG
>JAMFSG010000308.1 GCA_026225155.1 Verrucomicrobiota bacterium | reverse complement strand
TTTTTCTATCTTATCTCTTCGATGGACATCAACGACGGGATCAGAAAGCGAATGCGAAACATCACCGCGAAAGTAAACTCGAATACTACCCATTTTACCACGATGATAAACATGCGCAAAACGGTTCTTTCCCGGAACAAAAAGCCCACAAGTTTCCTGACTTTTCTGCCGTTTCAAGTTTGGAATTAATGTAGAAAGCGATTCAAACAGACCATCACAGCATTTTTGAGAATCTAAAAAGGCATTATCGTGGTGCGGCATAAATTTAACACTTTTATATTATTTCTCAAAGCTCGCCAGCAATTCCTCCGGCGTCGTGATCGCCGTGCCGACTTTACCGACGACGATTCCTGCCGCGTGATTGGATAAAATCGCCGCTTCAATCGGCGATGCGCCCGCCGCGATTGCCAAAGTAAACGTCGCGATGACGGTGTCGCCCGCGCCGGAAACATCGAACACTTCCTGCGCGACGGTGGGAATGTGAAACGGTTTCTGCCCGCGCTGGCAAAGCAACATTCCCAATTCGCCGAGCGTGATGAGCAGCACCGCCGGACGCAATTCATTCAGCAACCGTTCCGCGACGAGCATCAGATTTTTGTCCACGAACGGATTTTCGTTTTTCGTATCGTCCGGCAAATCCGCGAGTTCAAATGCTTCCTTGCGGTTCGGCGTGATGAGCGAAAGGCTGCTCAAATTCAGATGATGCACCGGCTTCGGATCAAGGCTCAACCACACGCCGCGCTCGCGGCACAGCGATTTGATCTCGTTCAGCAACGGCTGCGTGACCACGCCTTTGCCGTAATCGCCGACGATGACGGCATCCGCTTTGGAAAGTTTCGCCTTAAATTCAGCGAGCAATTTCGCGGTGGTTTTGGCATCCAGCGCGCCCCGCGTTTCGCGGTCAATGCGCACGACTTGCTGCTGATGCGCGACGATGCGCGTCTTGATGCTCGTGTGCCGCGCGGAATTTTTCACGAGGCCGGTGCAGCCGATGTTTTGTTCGCCCAAAAGTTTTTGCAATTTGCTCGCGGCATCATCATTGCCAATCGCGCCAAAAAGTTCCGCCGGCGTTTCGAGCGAAACCAGATTGCGTGCAACGTTCGCCGCGCCGCCGGGCATGAAACTTTCACGATTAAAATCCACGACCGGCACCGGCGCTTCCGGCGAGATGCGCGAGACGCCGCCCCAGATGAATTGATCGAGCATCACGTCGCCGACGACGAGGACTTTCGTGTTTTGCGCGGCGGCCAAAATTTGTTTGGCGCGCGAGACGGAAAGTTTTTTTGAATTCATAGGATTCAAGCAGCTACAAATTGTTTGGGCGAGACCGCGATCTGCGGAAATAATTTTACCAACGCCGCGTCCGTCGTCACCAGCCGGCAGCGTAATCGCCGCGCCAACGCAAGGTATTCCGCATCGTAGGAAGAGACCTTGGAATTTTCTGCGAGAATGGCCAGCACTTCCGCGTCGTTCATTTCGTGGATGGTCACCGACATGACCGCCGCTTGCGCGGCCTGGATCAGCAAATCTTCGCTTTCGCCTTTGAGCAGATGCTTGCGGGCCACACTGCGAAATTCACTACGATAAAGTGCCGGTGCGTGCCAATCCGAATCCATTTTGCGGACAGCCATCGCCTCGGCGTGAAAATCATCCCGCGCCAGCACAAAGCCGACGATGAGGTTGTTGTCGGCAACAATCATTTCCGGCCTTCAAACCGCGCGGCATTCATTTCCTTCGCAGTCAAAGTCGTCCGCATCTTTTGATTGATGCGGTTGATGAACTGGAGCAATTGTTCTTCGGAATTTTTAGTTGTGTTGCGAATTGAAACTGGTTTTTCATCGGCAACTTCGCGCTTGGCCTCGTCAAACAAACGAACGTCATCCAGTTCCTCGGCCTGTTCGCGTTCACGATCAAGCCGTTTTAACAATTTATTTTTTTCACGAACCGGAAGCGCGTGAATCTCTTTCAAAATCATGGTCGCCGTCATAATTAAAAATTGTCAGCAGTTTGCCGTCAAGTCAATCGCCCGCTCAATTCAAAAATCCCGTCAACGGACTCGTCGCGCTCGCCGTTTCATTTTGCGTGCCCAGGCCGATTTCGTAAGCGTCGCGTCCGGCTTCGACCGCCATTTTGAAGGCGATGCCCATGCGGTTCGGATCGTTCGCGATGGCGATGGCGGTGTTCACCAGCACGGCGTCCGCGCCAAGTTCCATCGCTTCGGCGGCGTGACTCGGCGCGCCGATACCGGCGTCCACGACGACGGGGACGGTGGCTTGTTCGATGATGATGCGAATCTGATCGCGTGTTTGAATGCCACGATTCGAGCCGATCGGCGAACCGAGCGGCATCACCGTCGCGCAACCGACTTCTTGCAAGCGTTTTGCCAAAACCGGGTCGGCGTTGATGTAAGGCAAAACGGTGAATCCTTCTTTGACCAAAATTTCCGCCGCCTTAAATGTTTCAATCGGATCGGGCAAGAGATAGCGCGGATCGGGATGGATCTCGAGCTTCACCCATTTCGGCAAACCGGCAGCGACAGCGAGACGCGCCAGGCGGACGGCTTCCTCGGCATTCATCGCGCCGCTGGTGTTGGGCAGCAGCAGATATTTTTTCGGATCAATGAATTCCAGGATGTTCGCGAACGGATCGCCCTTGCCGCTCAAGTCCGCGCGGCGCAAAGCGACCGTGACCATTTCCGTGCCGCTGGCGGCAAGCGCGTCGCGCATGGCTTCGGGCGAAGGAAATTTTCCCGTGCCCAGAATCAGGCGCGAACGGAATTCACGACCGGCGATGACGAGCGGTTTGTTTGAAAACGACATGACGGATAATTTTAGAAAATTTCCGCCGATTGTCGAGGTGGGAAGAAAAATTGGCAGCGATGAAATTTCAATTGTGAGCGGCTGGCTGCGGCACAGGATCATCCGTCACTTCTTTTTTGTATGAAAGAATCTGGTCACCAGATTTGATCGTCAGGTGATTGCCATCAACCTCAATCACTTTAAATCGCTCAACACTTCCTACCGGCTCATGTCGTTTAATGCCACTGACGTTTGTGGTCGTAGAGATTAAATAATCATCTTTTGCCAACCATGTTCCTTGATATGTCAACACAACCGCCTGGTTGGAGGTGGTAAAAATTGATGAAAAACTATGGTCAGCCAAAAGAGTCATGCTAAAACCGCCTTCATGTTGCCATGTGCCGACGAATTGCGAGTTGGTTTTATCCTCGCGACTGCAGCCGGATAGAAACAATCCAAGCAAAATTGCCGTGGCAAAGAATTTCATGATATGTGGTGATGATTGATAATCAAAAGCTGAACCACAGTATCGAAAGCAACAAGTGAAAAATCAATCCAGCAAGGAATGCTTTCCTAATCCGAAGTTCAGTCGATTAGAAACATTCTGGCAAATCAAGAAAGCCACTTGATCCACCCAAGACCATCTAATCAAACGAATAATTGCTAGAGCAACCTTCATTTCCTGTGGACCAGAAAGGCTTTCCCAGATTTGAAAAGTCATTTCTCGTGGAGCAAAAATGACGTTTCCTTCACGAGAAATGGCCATCAACTCATCAAAAACTTCGAAAAAGGCAGGTTTTGACCATTTTAAGGTTAAAAAACGTTCAATTGGCAACTTCCGCCGGCAGTGTGAAGAAAAATGTCGCGCCTTTGCCGGGTTCGCTTCTGACCCAGACTTCGCCGCCGTGCGCCTGCACGATGTGTTTCACGATGGAAAGCCCAAGACCGGTGCCGCCTTGATCGCGGGAACGCGCCTTGTCCACGCGATAGAATCGTTCAAACACGCGATCCAACGCTTCCGGCGGAATGCCCGGGCCGTCATCTTGCACAAAGACTTCAATCTTGCCGTCGTCCGTTTTTTTGCCGCCGACGATGACCTTGCCGTTGGCGCGGCCATATTTGATCGCGTTGTCCACGAGATTGGCGAGCACTTGGTCAATGCGGTTCGCATCCGCCGTCGCGATGAGCTCCGGTAATTCGACCAGCAATTTGGTCTGTTTGTTTTCCGCGCGCAATTTCAGGTCGGAAAAAACTTTCTCCACGAGCGTCCGCAAATTCACCGGCTGCAAATCCACTTTGATGCGCTCGGATTCGAGTGCGGAGATCGTCAGCAAATCCTGGATCAACAAATCGAGCCGCTGCGTGTTGCGCTCGATGATTTTCAGAAAACGCTCGGCGACTTCGGGATTGTTCCGCGCGCCGTCGAGCAAGGTTTCGACGTAACCTTTGATGAGCGACAGCGGCGTGCGCAATTCATGACTGACGTTCGCCACAAATTCTTCACGCGTGCGTTCGAGTTGTTTCAGACGCGTCAAATCATGAAAGACAAGAATCGTGCCTTCGCGTTCACCGGCAGAATCGAAAATCGCGGCGGCGTTGACTTGCAGCCAGCGTTCGCTCAAATCCGGCAGCTTCAATTCGTAATTCAGCACCTGCCCTTTGGCCTCGACTTGATTGACCAGATCGTCAAGTTCGTGAAAACGCAGCGCTTCCAAAACGGTTTTCCCGCGTAACTCGGTTTTCAAGCCGAACAGGTTTTTGAACGCGCGGTTGGCGAGATAAATTTTGCGGTGGCGATCCAGGAGCAACAAACCTTCGAGCATCGAGTTGAAAAGGACTTGTTGCTGCGCCTTCGCGTCAACGGAAGTCTGTTGTTGCCGCCGCTGAAAATTTTCCATCTCCGCCGTGCGCTGGCCTTGCTGCGCGTTGAACTTCGCGCGCCACCAGAAATGGATGGCCACGGCGGCAGCCAGCGCGAGGATGAAAAGGGAAAGCCACATATTCAAAAGGCGGAAGGAAGAATGCAGAATGTAGAAATCAATTGCCAGCGGAAGAAACGCGCGAAGGTTTTTTCTGCATTCTGCATTCTGCCTTCTTCATTCCACGAAGCGGTAGCCGACGCCGCGGACGGTGTCGAGATGTTTGGACGCCGCGCCGAGTTTTTCGCGCAGGCGACGCATGTGCGTGTCCACCGTGCGCGTGTCAATCAGGCTGTCATATTCCCACACGTCGCGCAGCAGATGGTCGCGCGATTGGACTCGTCCGGCACGTTGCGCGAGCACGGTGAGCAGACGAAATTCCGTCGCGGTCAGCTCAATGGTTTTGCCCTTCCAGCTCGCGATGTGGCGTGGCACGTCAATCAACAAATCGCCGAAGCGCAACTGGTCTTTTACTTTTTCCTCGGTCTGCCCACGAGCGAGAATTTTTTTGATGCGCAAAAGCAGTTCACGCGGGCTGAACGGTTTCGTCAGATAATCGTCGGCGCCGAGTTCGAGGCCGAGCACGCGGTCAATCTCCGCCGCCTTGGCCGTGAGCATGATGATCGGAACTTTTACCGTCGCAGAATCGAGCCGCAGCGCCTTGCAGATCTCGAACCCGTCCATTTCCGGCAGCATCACGTCGAGCACGATCAAGTCCGGCGTTTGCGAGCGCGCTTTTTTTAACGCCTCCGCACCATCGCCCGCCGTGGTGACGGCGTAGCCCGCCTGCTTGAGGTTGAACTCCAACAGTTCCACGGCTTCCGGCTCATCATCTACCACCAAAATTTTTGGCTTCACCACCGCAGCATGGCACGCGCGGATTTGTCACACAATTTCAAATGCGCGACAAATGGGTGACGATTTTGTGACGATGCAATTCTGCTTTTTGCCCGCGCGAAAAAAGTTTAACTTCTCGCCATGCCGATTCCGGTTCTCAATCTGGCCCAGATGCGCGCGTGGGAAAAATCCACCTGGGCGACCGGCCAGACCGAGGCCGAAGTCATCAAGCGCGTCGGCAAACGCATCGCCCGCCGCGCGCGCAAACTCACGCGCACCGACGATACAATCTTGATCCTCGCCGGCAAAGGCCACAACGGCGACGACGCCCGCGCCGCGAAAACGCATCTCGACGGACGCAAGGTAAAATTTCTGGAACTGCTTCTGCCCGCCGGTGATTTGTTGAAAGTGGAAATGGCGTTGCGTGAAAAACCGGCGCTGGTCATTGACGGCATTTTCGGCATCGGCTTGAATCGCCCGCTCGGCGACGCGTGGCAGAAAATTATTACTGCTGTCAACGCCGCGAAAATTCCCGTGCTCTCCGTGGATGTTCCCTCCGGTCTCAACGCGGAAACCGGCGAAACTTTTGGCGCGGCCATCGAAGCCGCCGTCACGCTCACCATTGGCGCGCCGAAAATCGGGATGCTCGCGCAAGCCGCGTGGTCTTACGTGGGTCGATTGGAAGTCGCCGATGACGTCGGCCTCGTCCCCTGCTCCGCCCAAAGCGAATTGAATTGGACGCTTGCGGAAGATTTTGAAAATTTCCCGCCGCCGCGAACAATCTCTGGAAACAAGGGAACCTTCGGCCACGCGGCGATCATCGCCGGCAGTTTTGGTTATCACGGTGCGGGCGTTTTGACCGCGCACGGTGCCCAACGCGCACAGCCCGGCTTGGTCACGCTCTTCACGCAGCCAGAAACGTATGCGCCTGTCGCTGCCCAGCTCGCCGCCGCGATGGTCAATATCTGGACGCCGGAAACGCTATTGCCAAAAAATGCCAGCGCGATTCTCATTGGCCCTGGCCTCGCCGCCAAAAAAGATTCTGCGGAATTAAAACATTTCACACGGCAACTTTGGCGCGAAGCAAAAGTGCCGTTGATCATAGATGCCAGCGCGCTGGATTTTTTGGCGGCGGAAGATTTTCCCGAAAACGCCGTCCGCGTTTTGACGCCGCATCCGGGCGAAGCCGCGCGGCTTTTGGAAACGACGGCGGAAAAAATTCAGGCCAACCGTGTCCAGTCCTTGCGCGATCTTTCCAAAAAATTCGGCGGCGCGTGGATTGTTTTGAAAGGCAGCCAGACTTTGATTGGCCGTGATGAAACGGTTCGCGAGGACGCTCGCCCCGCCATTTTTGTGAATCCGTCCGGCAATCCGCAACTCGCGCAAGGCGGCAGTGGCGACCTGCTCGGCGGTTTCATCACCGGCCTGCTCGCGCAACCCGCGCTGCAAACCGATGTTGGAAAAACCATCCGCTATGCCGTCTGGCAGCATGGCGCGACGGCGGACAAATTGCAAAGTGCGCGCACGAATTGGACAATCGAAGATCTCGCAGTGGAAATCGGCAACACGATTTGAAATTGGATTTTTAATTTTGTCCGCTTAATTTATCGCCGACATGGAAACCGTTTTTTCCTTTTTGGAACTGGCCTTTTTGGGTTTTGTGGCGCTGTTTCCCGTCGTGAATCCGGTCGGCACAGCGTTCGTGCTGGATCCGTTTTTGCATAAGTTGACCAACGCGGAACGCAAAATCGCCGCCGGCAAAATTGCGTTCTATTGTTTTCTCATCTGCACGGTCGCGTTGCTTGTGGGAAGCTGGCTGTTCAAACTGTTTGGCATTTCTTTGCCCGTGGTGCAGATCGCAGGTGGAATTTTGATCTGCCGCACCGGCTGGCAATTGCTTTCGCCCAACGACGAATCGCGCAGTTCCGCCGAAACTTCCACTCCCAGCCAGCATCATGACGTGGAAGATATTTTATTTTATCCGCTCGCATTTCCCATGACGACCGGCGCGGGAACGATTTCCGTCCTGCTCACCTTGAGCGCGCACACCAGCGAAGAAGCGTTGCTGTCGCACTTGCTCAATCTGTCCGCTATTTTTCTCGCCATCGTGGTCATGAGCATTTTGATTTATATCTGCTATGCGTTCACGCCGGCGGTTTTGGGCAAACTCGGCGCGCGCGGCGAACAGATCGTGAACCGCTTGAGCGCGTTTCTGGTTTTTTGCGTCGGACTCCAAATCGCCGCCACGGGTTTGAAACATTTGCTGAAGGATATGTAAGCCGGCAAGTCAAGCATGCCAGTTGCTCTCGCTGGATTCCCTTTTTTGCGCGTCACCGGAAACGTGTTACCTTCAAAATGAAGCTGATCTAACTTTGACAACCCGAAAATAAACCGACCGTGCCAATTAAACTATGAAATCCATTCTGCTATCGATCGCCGCCGCAAGCCTGTTCGTTTTCACCGGCTGCGTGGTTGAACGTCATGATGACCATCCCGATGATCATGGCCATCCGCCCTTCCACCACGACGATCATCCCGATCATCCTGGCGATTGGCATCCCGACCATCCGTGAATTGAAAACGCATTCGCCGTTCCTAATGTTTTTAGGAACGGCGGATTTATTTTCGCCGCCAGGGCTTTTTATGAACCGTAAAAGATTCCGCCACTTTCACCATGCGACCGCTTGCCGCCGGATTAAAAATAAACCAGTCTGACGACGTGGCGGACGACTCCTTCAAAGAATTTGTGCTCGACCAGTTGAACGCACTGCCGGAATTGCGGACGCGGGCGATGTTCGGCGCGCATGGCATTTACAGCGGCGAAAATTTCTTCGGCATCCTCGATGAAGGCCGGCTGTTCTTTAAAACCAATGCGAAGTCACAAGCGGAATACGTCGCGCGCGGCATGGAACCCTTTACTTACAAATCGAAAGGCAAAACGCTGACGATGGCGTATCACGAAGTGCCGCCAGACGTTTTGGAAAACGCGCCGGAACTCGTCGCGTGGGCGCAACGCGCCATTAAAATCGCTGCCGCCAAACCAAAAGCGAAAAAGAAAAAAGCGCGCGGATAAAAATTTGCGGTCATCTCTTTTTCAAAACCAACAGAAATAACTTTAACTCTTACACTCATGAGCCAGGAAAAATGGACTGCGGTTGATAATTACATCAACGACTTGTTCGTGCCCGCTGATCCGGTTTTGGACGTGGCGCTCGCCGCCAGCCGCGCGGCGGGTTTGCCGGAAATCAATGTCGCGCCAAACCAGGGCAAATTGTTGCAATTACTCGCGCAATCTCACGGCGCGCAAAACATTTTGGAGATCGGGACGCTCGGCGGTTACAGCACGATCTGGCTCGCGCGCGCTTTGCCAGCGGACGGGAAACTCGTCACGTTGGAATTTGAACCGAAGCACGCCGAAGTTGCCCGCGCTAATTTCGTTCGCGCTGGATTCGCGAATCAAATTGAACTGCGTCTCGGCAAGGCGTCCGATTCACTCGCGCAACTCGTCGCCGAAAAACGTGCGCCGTTTGATTTTATTTTCATTGATGCCGACAAGGAATCGTATCCCGAATATCTCGTGTGGGCGCTGAAACTGTCACGGCGCGGCACATTGATTATCGCCGACAACGTGGTGCGCAAAGGCGAAGTAATTGAGGCGGACAATGAAGACTCGCGCGTGCAAGGCGCGCGTCGTTTCAACGAACTCCTCGCCGCCGAACCGCGCGTCAACGCCACGCTCCTGCAAACCGTCGGCAGCAAAGGTTACGACGGGTTTGCAATGGCGCTGGTTGTAGAATGAGCAGCTAAAGGCTGAAATGGATTTCGGCTGGTGGGGCGAGCGTCCTCGCGAGCCGGATATGGCTTGGAACTTTGATCGCGGCGGCTCGCGGGGACGCTCGCCCCACCATGCTTATTCGCAAGACCGCCACCCTCACTGAAAACCACGCGGACGGATCGGCGGTGGCAATGGAACTTTCGCCGGACGCAACGGTGGGGGCGGTTTAACAATTGGTGGGGGCGGTATTGGGGACAAATTCAGAACGGGCGCGATTCCCGACTTCAACGGATTTCCCGGCAACGCCGCCTCGCCAATCTTCATTTCTGGAAATTTCATTTCGCCCATGTCGAAATCTTTGAACGCGCCGAGCGATCCCAGGGCCGCGAAATCCATTTTTGGCATCGTCGGCTGCGCGAGCGTTTGCAATGTCTCGTAACCATTCACGACCCAATCAAGTTTCCCCGTCTCGGTGTCAATCATCAGGCCGTGCACCGGGATTTTCAGGCCGATGAGCGGACTGTTGCGCGCGAAATCGCAGGCCTTGATGACGTTCTGTCGTTCGCTGCTGAACGTGCCGAAAAATTCCGCAAGATTATCCGGCAAACGGCTGCGCTCGACGCCCAGCGCCACTAATTTATCCAGCAACAAAGTCATCGGCGTTTTAGCGACCTGACAATCCGAGTGGCCGATGATGGCGATTTCGCGGCCGCCTTTCACCGCGCACGCGAGTGCGAGCGACCGCATCGTGCTGGAAAGTTTGTCGGTGATGATGTTGCCCGCGTTGCGCAACCAGATGAACTCTTCGGCGGGCAACGCCAGCGCGTTGGGAAAAAATGCGTTCAATCGCGGATCAATGCACGTCAACGCAACGACCGGCAACGCGTCTGCAAACTCATCGGGATGCAAACCGGCGTTCGCGTCACCGGCGACGGCGCGGTGATTGGCGTCAATGATGGATTCAAAGAGACGCATATTTTTAATACAACCGAGCCTTGGCATCACGCGCAGATCGAACAGAAATCTTAAAAGATTCGTAATCTAATAATGGATGGGTCGGATGGGTTTTGATGCGCAATGCAGATTCCGCATGTGGTGGGATTACCAAGCTAGATACGGGATAATCACAAGTATCAATCAACGTCCCAGATTTGTCGAAAAACCTTGCGTCAAACTGAATACTTCTCCATGCCACGTCAGTTTTGTTCGTGACTAAAACAACCAAATACAACATGGGGTCTTTCTCATCGTTTGAAAAATTCATTCGCGATTCAACTATTGAAATGTCATTTCGATACGGTGAAAAATCTATTCCCGGATCAAATAGCCGCTGAATGGAACAGATAAGAGCCACCGCAAATATTAAAATGAAGAAAATTAAAAATGTTGAAACCACTATCGGGTTTCTCAAGGAAAATACAGACAACCATTGCCGGCAGTGCGGACAAATCTTGGCTGCATTTTTTACCGGCTCGGCACAATAAGAACAAACTCGTGAAATTTCTTCATTCATATATTTGCCTGATCAATTACCACCGAGCAATGGGTAGTGATTTGGGTCATGAGCTGATTGAACTAATACTTTATGGCTGGCGTATTTGGGAATTGAATTTCGCGAATATAAAGTAATTTTAAAAGAATCATTACTATGTGGCAAAACGGTAAAAATGGTCGAGGCTTTGTCAGCATCAGCCAGCTTTCCCGAATCATCAAAAAAACGCACTTCAAACTCGCCTATATTCCAAGCGTAATCGCTACCGTTCGTAAGAACCCCAGATACTATCACATTTGTGCTGTAACTTGTAACATCCAACGCCAGTTGTGAGTTTAAAACTTCAATTTTATCACGGCTGGAAGAAAAATCCCGCCCGCTGTAAAACATCTCCATAAGCGCCCAGGCAGTCCAAACAAGAATCAATATCGGCAAAACAGCAAGCACATCATGGGTGGTGATGAACGCCCACCAATATTGATATTTCCGGCAATGCGGACAAACTTTTGCCACCGCTTTGATGGTTTCAGCACAAAGCGGACAGACTTTGGTTTGTTCAGATTCAGCCATAAAATTTCATGTCGCTGCGAGCGGTGTGTTCCGTTTCGGACGACCGATGAAAAAGTAAAGCAACCCGCCCAACCAATGCAGCAATGCAATCGCGATCATCCATCCAATTTTTTCTCCATCGGTCAGTCCTTTGTTTTGAATGGCGTCAATCAGCATCCAGATCCAAAACGCGAACGCCAAAAACGCGAGCGGAAGCAAAACCAACACAATCAATATTTCAAATCCACCAAGCATAATTTTACCTTTCGTTTTTTTGGGAGGGTTGCCGTGTCGGCGACCCATTTTAATTTAATTTGGGACGGCGACACGCCGTCCCTCCC
>JAMFSG010000307.1 GCA_026225155.1 Verrucomicrobiota bacterium | reverse complement strand
GTTTCTGGTGCAACTGGCTTCGCAACACACTCCACACGGCCAGGATATTCAGGATAAATATTTTGCCTTGAGCCTGGAAGGAATGCGGCACGGTTATGTCTGGCAACTGCTGACGTATCAATTCATGCACGCGAGTTGGATGCACATTCTTTTCAACTCGCTCGCCATTTTCTTTTTTGGCCGTTCCGTCGAAACCGTTTTGGGCCGCAGCCGTTTTCTCTCGCTTTATTTTGTCAGTGGCATCATGGGCGGCGTGTTGCAAATGATTTTTGCTCTGCTTATTCATTCGGATATCCCGGTGGTCGGCGCATCCGCTGGCGCGTCGGGATTGGTGGCCGCGTTCGCCGTCATCAGTTGGACGGAACGCTTCACGCTCATCTTTTATTTCATCCCCGTCACGATGACCGGACGAACATTGCTATGGATCAGTCTGGGCATGGCGGCCTTTGGTTTATTCATGACCAAGAGTAACGTCGCGAACGCTGCGCATCTGGGCGGAATTTTGACCGGATTTTTCTACGCGCGCCAACTTCTGCATGGTCACTGGCCGCAATGGAAATTTTTCCAACGCCATGAAAAGCCGCGCGAAGTCGTCGCCACGCGCGCGGGCGAAAATAAATTCTGGCGTTCCGCGCCGCGTGATGAAGAAGTTTCCAAGGACGATTTTTTACAGAATCAAGTGGATCCGATTCTCGACAAGATTTCCGCGCACGGCATCCAGAGCTTGACCGCGCGCGAACGCGAAATCCTCGAATCCGCTCGCAAGAAAATGACGCGCCCGTAAACTTCGCGCGTCATGTCTGTCGAAAATCAAAAGGCGAAAGCCGTCCGCACGCTGCTGTTTTGCACGACGCTGTGGGGCTTGAGTTTTCCCACGATGAAAGCGCTCGGGCAGGCACAGCAAAATCTTTTGCCTGGCGTGGATAGCTGGTTTCTCACTTCGCTCGGTGTGATGTATCGCTTCGGTTTGGCCGGGTTGATTCTGTGCGTGATTTTTTTAGCCGAACTGAAAACCATTTCCCGCCGCGAACTGGAGCAGGGGATCGTAATCGCGTTTTTCGGCGTCGGCGGAATTTTATTCCAGATGGATGGCATCAGCTACACCGCCGCGTCCACGTGTTCATTTCTCACGCAAGGCTATTGCGTTTTCATTCCCATCTGGGTCGCGCTCGTTCATCGCCGCTGGCCGACGTTGAAAATATTTTTAGGCGTCGTGCTCGTCGTCGTCGGCACGGCGATCTTGGCGGGAATCAATTTTCACGAATTGAAACTCGGTCGCGGCGAAGTGGAAACGCTCGTCGCGTCCGTCTTGTTCACCGGCCAAATCCTGTGCCTCGAAAATCCGCGTTACGCCAAAAATCGTCCGGGCAATTTTTCTACCGTGATGTTTTTGACGATGGCAATTTTGTGCGTGCCACTGGTTTGCGCGACCGCGCCGAACGCTGCCGCGTGCGTGCACGCGTATGCGTCGCCCGCGACGCTTGGATTTTTGGCAATCCTCGTCGTGTTCTGCACGTTGATCGCCTATGTGATGATGAACCGCTGGCAAAAATTCGTGACCGCGACGGAAGCAGGATTGATTTATTGCATTGAACCCGTCATCGCCAGTTTACTGTCGCTGTTTCTGCCTGCCATTTTTTCGGTTTGGGCGGGAATCCATTATTCAAACGAACAACTGACCGCGCGCCTGTTCATCGGCGGCAGTTTGATCACTGCGGCGAATGTGTTGCTGCAATCAAAATGGCTAGAGCCGAAACAAAATAAGAATTAAGCATTCGTATTTACCAAAATATATTTTTTGCGATTTTGATTCCAACGATTAAACGCATTTGCCCAAATTCCT
>JAMFSG010000306.1 GCA_026225155.1 Verrucomicrobiota bacterium | reverse complement strand
TGAAGGCGAACTCGAATCTTTCGGTCATGCGCGTGCTGGCAAAACTCGGCAGCGGTTTCGATGTCGTCAGCGCGGGCGAATTGCAGCGCGTCAGCGCGGCGGGCGGCGATCCGAAGAAATGCGTTTTTGCGGGCGTGGCGAAATCGGAGGATGAAATTGAATTCGCGCTGCGCCGGGGAATTTATTCTTTCAACGTCGAAAGCGAACCGGAAATTTTGCGCATCAACAAAGTTGCCGCGCGGCTCAAAAAAATTGCGCCGATCGCCGTGCGCGTGAATCCGAACATCGAAGCGAAAACGCACGCGAAGATCACGACCGGCACTTACGAAAATAAATTCGGCATCGCGTTTGAAAATATCGAAAGCGTTTACGCGCGCGCGTCGAAATTGAAATACATCTGGCTGCGTGGCCTGCAGATGCACATTGGCTCGCAACTGACTTCGGTGTCGCCTTACGAACTCGCGGTGGAAAAAGTTTTGCCGTTGGTTAAAAAACTCGCGGCGAAATACAAACTGGAGTTTTTCAGTCCCGGCGGCGGTCTCGGCATTATTTACGATCCGGCGCTGGCGAGCGGTTCGGCAGCATGGTGGAAAACTCCGGCGGCGAAAGGTATTTTGACACCGACAAGTTACGCGGAAAAATTGCTGCCATTATTAAAACCGCTGGGCTTGAAAATTTTGATCGAGCCGGGTCGTTTCATCGTCGGTAATGCGGGTATTTTGGTCACGCGCGTGGAATATGTGAAGCGCACGGGCAAAAAGAATTTCGTGATCGTGGACGCGGCGATGAACGATCTGATCCGCCCGGCGTTTTACGATGCGTATCACGAAATCGTGCCTTTGACGAAAAAAGGTGGCGCGACGATTGCTTCTGATGTGGTCGGCGGCATCTGCGAATCAGGCGATTATTTTTGCAAAGACCGCCCGTTGCCGAAAGCCGGCGAAGGCGATTATCTCGCGTTGTTGAGCGCGGGCGCTTATGGTTTTGTGATGGCGTCGAATTACAACGCGCGTCCGTTCGCGGCTGAGATTTTGGTGAACGGCAAAAAATTTGCCGCCGCGCGCGAACGGCAAAAAGTTGAAAAAATCTGGGAAGACGAAAAAATTGTGGCATGGTTGAAATGAGTTTGTGAGCAACGAAAATTCCATAGCAGCTTACTGGTCCGACGGCATGGACGAGGACGGCCTCGCCGATTGGGCGCGGCGTCTGCGCGCGCGCCTGAAAGCGACGGAAGTTTCGCTCGGCCTCGTGTTCATGTCGCCGAAATTTTTCCCGCACGCGCAGCAGGTTTTGGAAATTCTCCGCGTTCATGCGCAAATCCCTTTGCTCGCGGGCTGTTCGAGCGGCGGCGTCATCGCGGGCGCGGAAGAAATCGAAAGCGCCGGCGGTTTGGTGCTGTCACTTTACTCATTGCCGGGCGCGAAATTAAAAGCTGTCCGCTTCACGCAGGAACAAATTGAGCTGGCGGGCGACGAAAATTTCTGGCCGGTCGAAACGGGTGTCATGCCCAAAAATGTGAACGGCTGGCTGACATTTATTGATCCGTTTCACATGGATGCCGAAGCGTGGTTGCGTTCGTGGAATGAAAGTTACGCGTCGCTGCCGGTTTATGGAGGACTCGCAAGCGGCACTTTTCCCGAACCGTTTGCGCAGGTTTATCTCGACGGCGAAGTTTTTGAAGACGGCGGCGTGGCGATTGCCGTCGGCGGCGAAGTTGCGCTGGCCGGCGTCGTCGCGCAAGGTTGCACGCCGATCGGCGAAACCTGGACGCTCACGCGCGTGGAGCAAAATCTCATCCGGCACATCGGCAACCGTCCGGCCTACACCGTGCTGGCGGAAACCGTGAGCCAGTTGCCCGCCGCCGAACAACAGCAGGCGCGCGGCAATCTTTTCATCGGTCTCGTCGTGAACGAATATCTCGAGGATTTTCATCGCGGCGATTTTCTCGTGCGCAATCTGATCGGCGGCGATCCGAGTTCCGGCGTGCTCGCGGTCGGCGCGTTGCCGCGCGCGGGGCAGACAATCCAATTTCAACGCCGCGACGCCGCGTCCGCTTCGCAGGACATGAACGACCTGCTGGCCAACGCGCAAAAAAATCTCGCGGACACGACGGTTTACGGCGGCTGTCTGTTTTGCTGCTACGGTCGCGGCAAAAATCTTTTCGGTCGCACCAGCCACGACGCCGGCCTCGTGCAGGAACATTTTGGCCCGCTCGGGCTCGCCGGATTTTTCTGCAACGGCGAAGTCGGACCCATCGGCGAAAAGAATTTTCTGCACAGCCACACCGCCGCACTCGCGCTCTTCGTGAAAAAGTAACGATATTTCGCCTTTGCATTTGCCGGGCAAGCGGCCATCCTCACTTAAATTTTGTGCCAGACGAACAATCCAATCTGAATTCGCCCGCGCCTGCGCGCCGTCCCAACAATCGTCGTCGCGGTCGCCGCGGCGGACGTGGCCGCGCCCGCGTTCCGCGCCCCGCGCCGGGAAATGCCGCCGCGCCGAACGCCGAAGACACTTCGCCCGCGTCGGAATCCGCCGACGAAAATCTGGCCGACACTGCGGAAAACGAAACGGAGCTTTCGCCCGCGCCTGCGGTTGCGCCGGAAAATTCATCGGCTGAAAATATTGCCGCAGAAAATTCACCGGAAAATTCCAGCGCATCTGTTGCCGAAAATTCCGCCGCCGAAAAACCGGTTGCCGAACAGAAATCGCAACCGCCATTGCGACCGGAACGTCCCGAAAGACCCGACCGTCCGCAGCGCCCAGAACGACCGGAACGTCCCGAGCGTTTTGAGCGCGGCAACGAACCGCGTCCGCCCAAGCCGGTTTACGTCAAGCCCGCCGATTTTCGTCCGGCAGAAACTTCCGCGATCCACGAAGCTGTTTCCATCGCGACCGAAATCGCCACGTCGCTCAAGCAGATGACGGATCAATTGGATGAAATTTTGGAACTCGTTGAAGTGGCCGAACGTCAGAAATTGGCTGACGAACGCGAGATTGATGAATTGCGCCGCGCGCTCCGCCGCATCCAGCCGCCGCGCCAGCAGTTGCAACATCATTCGCACGAACAACCTCGCAGCCACTCGCGCGATGAATCACGTCCGCGGCGTGAAGAACCTCGCCATCAACAACAAAATCCATCGGCGGATGCAGTGGAAACGCACGAACCGGAAATTTCCGGCGAAGAACCCCCGACACGGCTCGAATGAAATTTCTTCCGCGCCATGAACCTCGCGGAAAAACAAGCCGAACTCACGGCGCAACTCGCTGCGTTGAAAAACGGGCAAGACCGTCTGGCGTCGCTCGTTGAAAAAACCAAATCACGCCCGCCGCTCGCACTGGAATTTCGCGTTGAAAAAAACCTGATTCCCGGCTGCCTCGCCAAACTGTGGTTCACCGCCGAATTCCGCGAAGGAAAATGTTTCTTCGCTTGCGATTCCGATTCGTTCGTCGTCAAAGCCATCGCCGGCTTGCTCTGCGATTTTTACAGCGGTTGCGAACCCAAAGAAATTCTCGCGCACGATCCGAAATTTCTCGCGCCGCTTGGCATCACGCAGCACCTCACGCCCAACCGCCGCAATGCGCTCGCCAAAATCTGGGAAAACATCCGACAATTCGCCGAAAGCAAAAATTCAAACGGTGGGGCGAGCGTCCCCGGGAGCCGTCTCAACGTTCAATCCGCGCCATGAAAATTTACGACGCGCACAATCATTTGCAGGACGACCGTTTTGCCGGCCGGCAAAATGAATTGCTCGCCGCGTGCGAAAAAATTGGCGTCGCGCGCATGGTCGTGAATGGCGCGTGCGAAAGCGATTGGCCGCAGGTTTTGCAACTGGCGGAGAAATTTGGTGGGGCGAGCGTCCCCGCGAGCCGGGTTCCGCAAACTAAAATCATTCCCAGCTTCGGCTATCATCCGTGGTATTTGTCCGAGCGCACGCAGGACTGGCAAAAGAATCTCGAAAAATTTCTCGATCAAATTCCTAGTGCCATCGGCGAAATCGGCCTCGATCGCTGGAAGCCGGATTTGCCTTATGCCGGGCAGGAAGAGGTTTTTCTCACGCAATTAAAAATCGCCGCGGAACGAAATTTGCCGGTGAGCATTCATTGTCTGCAAGCGTGGGGACGCATGCTCAAACTGCTCCAAAAAAGTCCGCGCCCGCAACGCGGTTTCGTTTTGCACAGCTTTGGCGGTCCGCCGGAAATGATTTCATCGTTCGCCAAGCTCGGCGCGTATTTCAGTTTTCCCGGCTACTTTTTGCACGAGCGCAAATTGCGTCAGCGCGAAACTTTCAAACATGTTCCGCCTGAAAGATTGTTGATCGAAACCGACGCGCCGGATCAGCTTTTGCCCGAAGCAAAAAAACATTTCCCGCTCGCCGCTGTTGACGGCAAACCACTGAATCATCCGGCCAATCTCGTTGCAGTTTATGAAGGGCTTGCGGAATTTTTCGGCGAGAAAATTGAATCGCTTACGGCTCGCGTTGAAGAAAATTTCCAACGAGTTTTTGGTAAGTTGTAGTCTTGCGAGCGTGTTAAAATATTTTATAAATTTGCCGGCCAGCAATAAAAACCATGTCAGATTCACCGAACATTCCGCTATACCGATCCGAATTCTTACAAGATTTCACAATACACTTTGGCGTCCATGTAAAAGCCAAAGAGCCGGGTTGGCGGCTATTTTTTCAAGCTACAGTTGATGTTATTGAACACGAAGGCAGATCTTTGGAGCGATTGGCGATTTGGATAAAGACATTCACTTTTACGAGGACAAATTTTATTTTATGGGAAGATAAGACGGTTTGGGTGAGTGTTGACTCGCTGGCGGCGGATAATTACACGTCCGAGTTTCAAGTGGGTTTTTATCCTGATTTTGAATTGTTGAATTTTTCCGGAACCCTTGAAGCACTTGATGCAACCGTATCTATTTCAACTCGTCTTTGTTACAACGAGTCGCCTGAAAGGTTGTTGCGGCAAATTTGGAAATATCAAGGTAAAGCAGAGATCACTGGAACCTTGGGCTAGAAATTAAACGGACAATGGCATTTTATTTAGGACAGACAAGTTTCATCTCTTCGCGATTTTTTGCACGATAAAACCGGCGGCAGCAAAACCAAAGGCGCCGGTCACAAAAGTTGCGGAACCAAGTCCGCCGTCACAATTCAAGCGCGAACCTTCTTCTGTTTTTGCCCGTGTTTCGCCGACCGAACCATCCGGCTGCGGGAACACGGTTTTTTCCACCGAATAGACGCACGGCAAATTCATCACGCGATGTTCAGCGGGGAAATGATGTTCCTTGCGCAAGCGGCGACGCACTTCGGAAAGCAATTTATCGTGGCTGGCTTTGGACAGATCGCCGAGACGAACGGACGTCAGTTCGCGCCGTCCGCCCGCGCCGCCGCAGGCGATGACCGGCAGATCTTTATCACGGCATTTCACGAGCAGCAAAATTTTATTGGTTACGTCATCAATCGCATCGAGGACGAAATCAAATTTTGGCGCGAGCAATCCGTCCGCCGTTTGTTCGTTGAAAAATTTCGTTTCCACATTCACACGACATTCGGGATTGATGGCGCGGATGCGTTCGGCCATGACTTCGACTTTCGCGCGACCGACGGTTTCGGTGAGCGCATGTGATTGGCGGTTGATATTCGTCACGCAAACTTCGTCCAAATCCACCAGCGTGAGTGCGCCGATGCCGGACCGCGCGAGCGCCTCAACCGCCCAAGTGCCGACGCCACCGATGCCGACGACGCAAACGTGCGCGGCGCGTAATTTTTTCAAGCTGGCTTGGCCGTAAAGTTTTGCGATGCCGCCGAAACGTGTTTCAAAATCGCTCATTGAATCCAGAAATTTTAACCGCGAAACACACTAAATACGCGAAAAGGAAAATTTTTCAACGTTCGCGTATTTCGCGTGGTTCGCGGTTCATTTCAGTTGCTGACGCAAAATTTCAACGTCGCTCGTTGGCAACTGGCACGCGTTGCCGGTGCAGACAAAAACGGTGGCGTCATTTTTTGCCGTCAGGGTTTTGGCAAACGGTTCGACCGCGCCGTTGTTGCCTAGAACAATTTTATTCGGCTGATAGATCGAATGCGCGGCGCGCAAAATTTTTTGAAATTCTGGCGAACCATTTTTACCGGCGATAACGGCGCGGCGCGGTTCGTCGAGCCAAAAATCCAGTGCGTGCAGCATGAACGCGAGTCCAGCGGGTTGGCTTTGCAAACGGTGCGCGAAGAGTTGCAGCGTCAATTCGGCGGCGTGTTTGAAATTTTCGCGATCGGTGATCGCGGCCAGTTTCAAAAGTGAAAGAACAGCGACAGAATTGCCGCTCGGTTCCGCGCCGTCGTAATCGTCTTTCACACGCAGGATCAAATCGTTCGTGCCGGCGAGGCTTTGCCAGAAACCGCCGTTCGCCGCGTCGAAAAATTTGGCGAGCAGCGCGTCGGCCAGCTCAATCGCAAAATCCAGATGCGCCGGATTCAGCGTCGCTTCGTAAAGTTCGATCACGCCCGAAAGATAAAACGCGTAGCCTTCGAGCAATTGCACATGGTCGCGTTCGCCGTCGCGCCAGCGGTGAAACAACGTGCTTCCGGCATCTTGCCGGAAGTTTTCGGTTTCGCCTGCCGGCAAGATGCCGGCAGCACGCTGCACCCAAAGTTTTTCGCGGATGAACGAGAAATTTTTCTCCGCCGCCGCGCGATAATTTTCATCGCCCAAAACGGCGGCCGCACGGGCAAACGCGCCGAGCATCAAGCCGTTCCATGAGGCGAGAATTTTGTCATCGAGATGCGGTCGAATCC
>JAMFSG010000305.1 GCA_026225155.1 Verrucomicrobiota bacterium | reverse complement strand
GATAATTTTTCAAACTGTGAAACGTGACGCCAAGCCCGTGAAAAATCGCCGCGTCATTCGGTTTTAATTCGGCGGCTCGGCTCAAATGATCGATTGCCTCCACATCGCATCCGAGTTTGTGCAAAACCATTCCAAACAGAAATTGCAACTGCGCATCTGTTGGATTGGCAGAAATTAATTTCTGGCATAGCGCTTCGGCTTCGGCGTGGCGACCGCTATTGTGCGTCGCAAAAGCGAGTTGCAAATTATTTTGAAAAGAATCCATCGTGTCTGTTTGAGGTCAAAGCATATTCGCCAGCGATGAAAATAAAAATAATTTGTGCTGCGGCCAAAGGAACAGGCTTGCTTGGGCGAGCTGATTAAACTAGAAGTCCCAAGAACAAGTTTATGGCAAACTACTCTATCATCGGCGGCGACGGTAAAGAATACGGCCCAATCGCGGAGGATGGTGTTCGACAATGGATCGTTGAACGGCGCGCCAATACACAGACCAAAATTCGCGCGGAAGGCACGAATGAATGGAAATTGATTGCGGATTTCCCAGAATTCAGCGATTCGTTGAAAAAAAATTCCGCGCCGCCACCATTACCTGCCAGCGTGCCGCGCGCAAAGATAAGCGCTTTGGCTGTTACTTCGCTGGTGCTGGGTGTTTTGGGATTGTTTACTTGCGGCGCGACCGCTTTGATCGGATTGATTTTCGGTATCATCGCCATCGTCAAAATCAGAAATAGCGAAGGCCGGTTGAATGGATTTGGGCTCGCGCTCGCCGGAACCATCGTGTCGGGCGTTTTTCTGTTAATGATTCCAATTTATGCGGCGATGTTGCTCCCGGCTTTGGCAGCGGCAAAGCAAAAGGCGCAGGAAATCAATTGCGTTAATAACGAGAAACAATTGGCGCTGGCGGTGAGAATGTATGCCGACGCTCACAACGACCAATTGCCTCCCGCAACCACTTGGTGCGATGCCATCCAAGCCAGTGTCGGTTTGGAAAAAGTTTTCAAATGCCCGGCGGTGGATGCCAACGAACGCTGCGATTATGCGTTCAACGCAAAACTGGACGGCTTGGCGGAAAGCAAAGTTGCGCCGAACACCGTGATGATTTTTGAATCCAACAGCGGCTGGAATGCGAACGGCGGCTCCGAATTGATGATCAACGCGTCGCGCCATGCACGGATGTTCGTGGTCGCTTTCGCCGATGGCAGTGTTCAGCAAGTGCGTGAATCGCAACTCAGCACCCTGCGCTGGGATCCGTGACTGAACGAAAATTTATGAGCTACACCATCATCGGCGGCGACGGCAAAGAATACGGCCCGATTGCGGCGAACGACATCCGCCAATGGATTTCCGAAGGCCGGTTGAGCGCGCAATCGCTCGCCAAATCCGAAAGCGACGCGGAATTTCGTCCGCTCGAAAAATTTCCGGAATTCGCCGACGCGTTTACCAGCAGCACGCCCGGCGTCATCGCGCCGCCAGCCAGTTCGATTTTGTCAGTGGACGACTAT
>JAMFSG010000304.1 GCA_026225155.1 Verrucomicrobiota bacterium | reverse complement strand
AGTTCGCGCAACTTTTCGATATAGCCCAAAATATTGCCGAGCTGCGCGCCCAGCTTCTTTTCTTCGTCCGGCGTGAACGCGAGCCGCGCGAGGTGCGCGACGTATTTCACATCAATTTCAGCAGATGCCATTCCGAGAGTTTCAAGTTTCAGGTTGAAAGTTTCAAGTTCAACTTGCGCTGAACTGAGAGCGCCGGCTTCCAGCCGGCGAATCAATATTTTTTTGAAACTTGCCGGCAGGATGCCGGCGCTCCCGGTGATTTCAATCCTCGTCAAACTTGCGGTTGACGAGGGCTTCAAGCTCGGCGATGGCGGTGGTGGCGTCCGTGCCTTTGATGTGCAAGGTGATTTTACTGCCGGGACCGGCGGCGAGCATCATCAAGCCCATGATGCTTTTGCCGTTGATTTTTTCGCCGTCTTTTTCCACGAAGATGTCGCAGGCGAACCGGTTCGCGGTCTTGACGAACATGGCGGCCGGCCGGGCGTGGATGCCTGACTTATTGACGATGACAAGTTCCCGCGTGAGAAATTCGCCGCTCGAAATGGTTTTTGCGCTCATGTTGCAGCCGCCAACTTAATTCGGGTTGATGATTTCCGCCAATGGAAAATTTAGGATTCCGGCGGCACGGGTGTTTCCGCCGCTTTTTCGGCCATCTGCGCGAGCAGCCGTTTATTCAAATCTTCGGCGGCATTGTAACCTGATTTGCGTAATTTTACCTGGAACGCGGCGACTTCGACCAAGCGCGCAAGGTCGCGACCGGGACGCACGGGAATCGTGACGTGCGGAATGTCCACGCCAAGAACTTTGACGTATTCAGTTTCCAAACCGAGGCGATCCACGTCCTTCACTTCGTCCCAATGTTTGAGCGAGACGATGAGGTCGAGCGATTTTTCTTTGCGGATGGCCTTGACGCCGAACATTTGTGCGACGTTGATGATACCGATGCCGCGCACTTCCATGTGGTCGCGCGTCAGCTCGGCGCTCGTGCAAATCACTTCGCGGTTGTCGGACAAAACGACTTTCACGACATCGTCGGCGACGAGACTGTAACCACGTTCGATCAAGGCCAGCACAGCTTCACTTTTGCCGATGCCGCTTTCACCGCGGATGATCACGCCCACACCAAGAATATCCACCATGCTGCCCAACTCGGTTCCGCGCAACGCGAACATCAGTTCCAATCCCAGCGTGGCGAGGTTGATGAACTTCATCGTCACCAGCGGCGATTGAAAAATCGGCACGCCCGCCTGTTCCGCCGCCGCGAGAAATTCCTTGTCCGGCTTCAAACTGCGGCTGAAAACGATGCACGGAATTTTGTAGGCAAAAAGATAGGCGAACCGCGCCTCGCGTTCTTCGCGCCGCAATTCGCGCAGATAATAAACTTCCGCGTGGCCCATCACCTGCACGCGTTTGTAGGCGAAGTAACGCGTGAAGCCGCTCAGCGCGAGGCCGGGGCGGTTCACCGTCGGTTCGCGGATGATGCGCTGCAATTTTTCATCGCCCGCCAGCAACCGCATCTGCAACGGCGCGGCGTGTCCCTTGAAAAACTGTTCGACCGTGACGGATGGGCGTTCCATAGTTCGTTAAATGGTTGAACCGTTAAATCATGAATCGAAATAAACCTGATTTCACCTGCCGATGCAACGTTGTAACGATTTAACGCGTCACAAGTTGAATTCCGGCCCCAAATAAATTTCCCGTGCCTTCGGATCGTTCGCCAGAAATTCCGCGCTGCCCGCGACCAGCACCTGACCTTTGTGGATGATGTAACCGCGGTCAATCAATTTCAACGTCTCGCGCACATTGTGATCCGTGATCAAAATGCCAAGGCCGCGCTCTTTCAAACGACGCACAATTTTCTGCACTTCGTAAACTGCGATCGGGTCAATGCCGCTGAACGGTTCGTCGAGCAGCAACAATTTCGGACTCGTCACCAGCGCGCGCGTGATCTCCAAACGCCGTTTTTCGCCACCGCTCAATTGATACGCCTTGCTCTTGCGGATCGGCGTCAAATCCAATTCTTCGAGCAAATATTTTAACCGCACGTCGCGTTCGTCGCGCGACAATTTACACGTCTCCAAAATCGCCAGAATATTTTCCTCGACCGACAGCTTGCGAAAAACCGACGGCTCCTGCGTCAAATAACCGATGCCCAGCCGCGCGCGCAGGTGCATCGGCAGCCGCGTGATGTCCCGCTCCAAAAACTTCACCGCGCCCGAATCCGGCTTGACCACGCCCACGACCATGT
>JAMFSG010000303.1 GCA_026225155.1 Verrucomicrobiota bacterium | reverse complement strand
CTTCAAAAACGGAAAACGACCAAGCATCACCAACGCCTTGACTAAAAGACAGCGTCAGCGGACCCGAAGTATATCCCACGCCGGTAGAAATCTGGTTTCCGCCCACGTTGATGTTGTAATCGGCACCGCCGCCGGCAAAATAAAATTGGAAAAGATTGTTGGCCGAACTGTCTTGCAAGTTAAAACCAACCTGACCGCCATTGTCAGTGACGTTGCCATTTTGCATTTGAATCGAAAACGATTGATTTGCAGCCAATGATCCTGCGGAAAATGACCGGCTGGCTTGCGCTTCCGCAGAAGCGCCGCCGTTGGCATACATTCCAAAAGCATTTCCCGCAGTATCAATACTGGTTGATCCTCCGGTGCTTAAAAACTGGCCGGAAAATCCGCCATTGGGCGTGGCATCATTGAAAGACCAAGCGCCAAAACCGGTTCCGCCGGTTGATCCTGAAGTCCAGCTTGAATAATTTCCCGCGTTGTCAGAAGCATTGATCGTTTGCGACAAACCTACGTTTGCCGAAGCGAGCACGGACAGAACTGTGCCCAAAATCAGGTAGTTTTTAGTAGTCATACTGTTTTGTATCTTTTGATTTTTGTCCGTCAGGGTTGCAATTAAATTACAGATTCAATGTGTGACCGCCTACCGCATCTTTGTGCGGTGCGCCGAAATAAAATCATGGAACGATTTGAATCTCATAAAACTTTTGCGGTGCGGGATTGGAATCAAAAAACTGAGTTGTCGTCCCCTGCCCGGCGATTTTGCCGCTGATGATTTGAAACGGCTGGAGCAGATTGGTCGTCGCCAGCACTTCATAATTCACGCCGGGCAAACTGTCCCACAAAACGAGCTGGTTGCCGCTTTCCAAGCTGGAAATTTTAAACGGTGGCGCGACGATGACGCTGCGCGTGGCGCTAATCGGCAGAATGGAATTCGTGTAAATGACTTGAATGAGGTTTGTGCCGGGAGTTGGATTGCTCCAATTGTAGAGCAACGATTTGTAACCCGTGCAGCCGGCGACCGCGCCCATCGGCCGCAAAATATAAGCGGATTGCGGCTGCAAAACGCCGTTGATGAAGACGTTGAAATTCGTGACGAGTGAAACGAGCGTTGAACTGAAACATGCTTGCACGAGATACGTCACGTTGTTGCTGTAAGACAAAATCGTGCCATCCGTCGCGGGGCTGGAAATCTCGACGGTTTGCGACGGCGCAAGCGTATTGACCGTCGTGCTCAATAGCGCGAAACGGTTGGTGTAAATCGCGGTGGAATAATCATTGAGCCGGATGTTGATCGTCGCTGTGCCGCTCGACGGAATGTTGGTGTAAGTGAAACGAAATTCCTGCAACTCGTTCGGATATTGACCGTCCAAAGTTTGGTTCGGCGTGACTTGCGTGGCGGGCGCAAACGAAGGCAGTCCGTTCGTCCCAAGTCCGTTGCCGTTCAACTGGCCGGTCACGCCATCGTCATTGTTCGTGTTGCTGTCTTGGATGTTGAAACTTACGCTCGTCAACGAATTGTCCGCGCGGACGACGACTTGATAACTGCTTTGCGTGAGGGTCGTGCCCGGCGCGGGATAAGGAATCGTGCCCATCGGCAGCGGCCCGGCGTAAAAAAAAGTTTGCAAGAACGTGTTATAAACGGACGCCTGGCCGGTGCGCGGCAAAAATGTCCGCGCGCGCAAAATATGAAAACCGGTTTGCAATCCGGTAATCATATTGTTCGTGTTCAAATCATTGTGCAGCCAGACCGGCACGGTGTTCGGATTGAAATTGGTGATGGCATTTTGCGTCAGGCCGAACAGTTTTGAGCCGGACGGTTCGGCGTCGGAAATGGTGGCGATGGGTATGGCGCTGCCGCCGCTGAAAAATCCGATTTTGTAAAGCACCTGCGTCCCTGCCGGCTGCGCGGGAATAGTGGCTTTCCACCAGTCAACATTGGCCAACGCCGTGTCTCCATTGACGAAAACGCCTTGCGCTACTTGCGTCGTGCCTTTGCCGATGCCAAACGCGCCGTTGGGAGTTGAACCGTCAGTCGTGTAATAAACGAAACAATTGTTGACCTGCGAATCGTAGCCGACCTGCGCCCACAAATCCACGGACTGTCCGCCCGTCGGGCTCAACGGATTCCGCTGTGTCGCCGGATTCGTTGCGTTCGCCGAAGTCACGCTGCCAGTCGGATTGTGATCAACCCAGTTCGCAGTTTGGTTCGTGATGCTCGCGCCGTAGCCGGAACCGGCGATGACATTGCTCGTGCCGCCGACGATGTAAGAATAAGTTTCCGCGCCAAGTGAAACGATGGTGTTGCTCAAAATATTTCGCGCGGCGAATTTTTCCGGCCCGTTGCGAAATTGAAATGCCGTCTGTTCGTAGCCGAGAAAAACGTCGTCTGCGTAGCCGGGCGGATTGTCGCGCAGATCGAGAAAATTTGTGATTGCACTGTTCGTCGCGCCGATTCCCATTTGGCTGTTCAAATCCATGCCGCCGTCGAGTTTCAAAAGTGTGTTCGCCGAAGACGCGTCGCTGCGCACGATGATGTCAAAATTTCCATTAGTCACGACGGGAACGTCAATCGCATAAGTCAGATTCGATATGTTCGCGCCGCCGATGACATTTCCAAATTGATCCACGCTGCCGCGCATTTTGAATGGAAACAGCGGATTGTAGTTCGCGTCGCCGTTCGGCCCGTCGGTGCGAGTGATCGTGATGTGCGGAACTTCAATTCCGTTTTGGCGGAAAATAATCGCGTTCGTCGAGGGATTGGCCTGGCTGGCTTGCGGAAATTGGTAGCCATACATGACCCATGCGTTGCTTGGCAGATTCAGTTCAATCGCGCCGCCGCCTGTTGGAATGGTTTGGCCGCCGACGTAAATCAACCGCTGCGTCGGATCGGAATTGTTCGCGGAACTTTGCGCGGTGGACAAACTGGAAGTCGCATCGTGAACCAAAAGTTTTTTATACGCGCGTCCGCCCGTTGGCGATGAACTGGCAAGTTGCACGAGCACGGAACCGGGCGCGAAACCGACGACAATTCCTTGCCCGCGCGAATTGGAAATGGCGGTCGAAGTTGTGTTCGACGGATTCGAGTAATAACTGTCGCTCGTGCGCGTGACGCCGTCGTCGAATGAAATGTCGCCGGGGTAACTGGTTTTATTATTCAGTCCGAGCAGCGCGACGGCTTGCGTTTGCGGCTGCGCAGAATTTCCTTCGCGATAATCGTAACGTTCAAACATCACGATATTTTGATCGCTCCAGCGCGACCATGTTCCGCCGCGCGAAAGTTGGTTATGCAGATACATCGTATCGGGCATCGTGTTGTCGCCGAACTCGCCGAGAAAGTTCGCGTAGGAAGCGATCGGCGTGTTGCCGCTCGTGTTGTGATTAAAGCCGTCGGAATAAACCATCGGCAAACCTTCGTGCATAAAAAAATACGCGTTCTCCATGCCTTCGTTGCCTGGACAACAACTGCCGGGATCTTGCGATTGCGGCAAGTTGACGGCTTGCGCGGCGCTGAAATTTCCATTGGCATCGCAATTGGAACCGGGCGGAATATAATCGCGTCCGTCCATGCCGGACATGGGCGAGCCGTTGTCGAAAACATTGTTCATCTGGCTGTAGAGCGGAAAATTCAACAGGCGCATTCCGGAATTCAAGTAGTCGTAAAAATCTTCGCCCGCCGCGAGCGCGGATGGTTCGTATTCGCCGAAAAGCATCGCGTCGTTGCGCGGTGCCTCGGTGTTGAAAAGACTGTTGCGATTGCCATCGGTCTCGGCGTAGCCGTTGTGCAAAACATTGCTGCCGTAGCCGTGGACGTAATCATACATCGCCTGCACTGCGCCCGTGTAACCGGCAAACGCCGGATCATCGGTCTGGCCAGTTTCGTTGCCGAAAAAATTCACGGGCACATGTTTCACCGCGTCGAGGCGAAAGCCATCGGCTTTGGTCATCCAAAGCGTCCACGCGACCGCGCGATTTTCGTAAGCCGTCACGTCTTCGGCGACCGGTTGGCCGTGGCCATCGAACGGATGAAGATTTCCGCCGATCGTCGGCAGATTGGTGTCCATGTATAAATCCGTGCGGCCGGGAAAACGGACGAAAACTGGTTTGGTTATCGTGTCGCCGACGTTGGTGCCGAAATTAAAATTGACCGTGCCCGGCTCATTCGCCAGATCAATCAAACCTTCGAGCGGCTGGTTCTCGACGTTTTGGACATTGCACCAATCGCTCACGTCCGGCCAATTTTGATAGCCGCCCGAAATGGTTTGCAGATGAAAATCTTGCGGCACGAGGCCGGGATAAAAATTTGTCGCCACGCCGCCCGGATAACCCGGCACGGTGGAACTGCGATGATTCATCACATCGTCGAAATAAACGCGGATGCCAAAACGATGCGCGGTCTGCACCATCTGGATCAATTGCGCCTGCGTGCCATACGCGGTGGCGATCGTGCCTTGTTGATTTGTGCTGCCGAGGTCAAACGGATCGAATGGATCGTAACCAACAGAGTAGCCGCCGCTGGTTCCTTTGCATGGATTCGGCACCCATAAACTATCGTAACCCGCCTCGGCAATTTCCGGCATTTTTTGCGAGATTTGCGGCCACGTCATTTGGAATAATTCCAGCATCGCCTCGGCGCGCGCCGACCGAATGCCCGTCGCTGCGAAAATTAAAAACAGCAAAGCCAGCGTTGTGCGCCGCGCGGAAATTTTGAAAAATGGGAGCAAAAAAATGTTCACAGAAATAATTTTTGATTCAAAGGTCAGTTTGAAATTCCCGACCACAATGGGTGCATTAAATAATGCGCAGATGCGAATAAGTGGAATTTTATGATTCAATATGAACCAGAAAAAACACGATTCTATCGCATTTTTGTGCGGTGAAGAAAATCGCGCGCGTTTGGCTGCGATTTGAAGGAGCGCCGATTTTTCGATTCAGCCAGCGGCAAAAAGATCGGCGATGGCAATCTGAAATTGTGGAATTAGCTTGTCCGTTAACACTTCGCTGCCGGCCAAAATGGTTTTCAACTGTAAACCGAATTCAAAACTTTGATAGACTTCCACGTTGTCGTAACGCGGATCAACGATCCACAGACGCGGCACGCGGATTTTTTCGTAAATTTCTTTTTTGGTGACGGTGTCGGGTTGATGATCGTCGCGGCTGATGATCTCGACGGCGAGAAAAAGTTTGTTGTTGGCCGCCATCACGAGAGCAAGATCAGGACAAAGTGCGGTGGTGCGGGAAACTTCGATCCGCGTGCGCGAAGGAAGCAACTGCGTGCTGGCGAGGCCATTGATGCCCATCGCCATTTCACGGTGCAGCCGGGCGCAGATTTTTTCGTGCCGCTCGCCGGGTGCGGAACGCGGCAGCGTCGCGCCTTCAAGAATTTCTTCGTATGGCCGGCTCATGCTCGTTTAAGAAAACACCGAACGGTTTCGAGGGCAAGTGACGATTTTCTGCAAAAAGGGGGCTTGCAAAATAAATTACAGATGATAGTCTCCGCGTCCTTTTAATAAATTTATGGCAGTAAAAATCCGCATGAAACGGGTCGGCACGAAGAACACTCCGGTGTTCCGCATCGTGGTGGCCGATGGCCGCAGCCCCCGCGATGGAAAATTCATCGAGGAAATCGGCACTTATCACCCGCTCAAGCAGGGCGATAATTTCACCCTCAAGCTCGAACGCGCGCAATATTGGATCAGCAAAGGCGCGCAGCCGAGCGAAACCGTGGCGAGCTTCCTCAAGAAATTGAGCAAGGCGACTCCGGCTCCGGCGGCGGCTTAACGAAACTTTTTGGCGCAATGCAGGAGTTCCTCGAATACGTCGTCAAAGGACTCGTGCAAAACCCCGGCGCGGTGACGGTCACGCCGGTGGAACGCGCGGGCGCAACCGTTTACGAATTGCGCCTTGCCCCATCCGATGTCGGCCAGATCATCGGACGTCAAGGTTTGACGATCAATGCGATTCGTTCATTGCTGGCGACTGGTGCGGCGAAAAAAGGTTTGCGCTGTTCGGTGGAAATCGTCGAAGACAAACCGACGAAGTGATTTAGAATTTTGGCACGCATGAAAATTGACGTGCTTACTTTGTTTCCGGCGATGTTCGCCGGGCCGCTGGATGAAAGCATCATCATGCGGGCGCGCAAGAAAGGTTTGCTGGATTTGAAAATCCACAATTTGCGCGACTGGACGCATGACCGACATAAAACGGTGGATGACAAACCGTTCGGCGGCGGACCGGGAATGTTGTTGAAGCCGGAACCGATTTTTGAAGCGGTGGAAAGTTTGCAGCGCGCGGAGACAAAAGTGATTTTGCTTTCGCCCGGCGGAAGAAAATTTACGCAGGAAATTGCGCGCGAACTTTCGCAGGAAAAAGATTTATTGCTCGTGACCGGTCATTACGAAGGTTTTGACGAGCGCGTGCGGGAAAATTTGGCGGACGATGAATTGTCCATCGGCGATTACGTTTTGACAAACGGTGCACTGCCCGCGATGGTGGTGATTGATGTGGTGGCGCGGTTGTTGCCCGGAGTTTTGGGCGATGACGAAAGTTCACACGACGAATCGTTCAGCGCCGGTTTGCTGGAATATCCGCAATATACGCGACCAGCGGATTTTCGCGGGATGAAAGTTCCGGAGATGTTGCTGTCCGGCAATCACGCCGAGATTGAAAAATGGCGGCGGGAACAGGCGAAATTGAAAACGGAAAAGCAGCGGCCAGATTTGTTGGAATAATTTTTAGTTTTGAATTTTTAGTTTTTAGTTGAAAAACGACAGATTCAAAACTTGGAACTTAAAATTAAAAATTGAATTTATGAACCAGGCATTGTTGAAAAAAATTGAATCGGAACAGTATCGCAAAGACGACGCGAAATTCGCCGTCGGCGACTCGGTGAAAGTGCATACCAAAGTTGTCGAAGGCGACAAGGAACGCATCCAGATTTTCTCGGGCGTCGTGATGGGCCGTCGCGGTCACGGATTGAACGCAACCTTCACCATCCGCCGCATCAGCTATGGCGAAGGCGTGGAACGCGTGTTCCCGCTGCACTCGCCGCGCGTGGACAAAGTCGAAGTCGAGCGCCAAGGCTCCGTCCGCCGCGCCAAACTCACCTACCTGCGCAAACGCCTCGGCAAAGGCGCAACCTTGGTGAAGGAAAAAACCGAAAAAGCCGCACCGGCCAAGAAATAATTTCACGAGCTGAAAAATCTCAAAGGCGAGGCGAAAGCTTCGCCTTTTTGTTTTGCAAGACTTGCTCCAATTTCCTGGGGAGCGCAGCCGCCCTTCGGCTGCAGTTCAACGCGCCCTCGCGTTGAACCTTTCGTGCGAACCAAAAAACATCACAATTGCTTTGATTTGAACGCCGCAGGAGCCGACGACGAGGGCGTCATCGGCTGCGCCTGAGGGCGGATGCGCTCCCCAAATCAGATTGACCCGCTGCCGGTTTCCCTTTGGAATTGACTTCGGGGACTTTGTGTCTAGCCTATGTTGACCGTCTGGCGCATGAAGCGCGGGCGGTAAAAATTTTTATGCCTGAAGGATATTGCGTCAAGTGTAAGGCCAAGAAACCCATCATGGATGGCATCGAAGAAACCATGAAGAATGGTCGCAAAGCCATCAAAGGCAAATGCCCGACATGCGGCACAGTGATGTTCAAGATTTTGGGCAAAGCCGCTGCCGCCGCGCCTGTGCCCGCACCAACCAACCCGACGGTTCCGCCGCAAGTTTAATTGAATTATGTCGCAACAGCTCGCTTACGTCATTGTCACACCCTACTCGCTTTACAAATCCCGCACCGGCGGCATTTTGAGCCGTCTCATCACGCGCACCGGCCTTGATCTGGTTGGCATCCGCATGTTCGCGCCGAGCGCGGAATTGGCGAAAGCTTACGCCGACACCATCGTTTCGGCGCACGATTCGACCGACCGGAAAATCCAGGAACTGCTCCGCGATTACGTCTTGCACGATCTCGCGCCCGACCCGAAAACCGGCCTGCGCCGTCGCGTATTGTTGCTGCTGTTTCGCGGCGATGAAGCGGTGCGCAAAGTGCGTTCTGTCGTTGGCAATTTAAGCCCCGACCGTCGCAGCGGCGAAACCATCCGCGACACTTACAGCGATTTGATTTTGGATGACAACGGCAGCGTCCGTTATTTTGAACCCGCTGTTTTGGCCGCGCCAAACGCCGAGGAAGCCGAACGCAAATTGAAATTGTGGGCACGCTATTCCGATTCCGATGGTGGCCTTTTGGAAAATGTCATTCCTTACGCGCCCGGCGAAACCACCGAACGCACGCTCGTGCTGATCAAGCCGGACAATTTCAAATTCGCCACCGGTCGCCCCGGCAACGTCATTGACTTTTTCTCGCGCACCGGTTTGTTCATCGTGGGCGCGAAAGTTCTCCGCATGAGCACCGCGCAGGCGATGGAATTTTACGGCCCCGTCCGCGAATTTCTCCGCACGAAATTGAAAGACGGTGTCAGCGCGAAGGCAAAAGATTTGCTCGAAAAAGAATTCGGCTTCAAAGTTCCCGCCGCCCAACAAGCCGCGCTGGGCGACATTCTCGGCCCGCTGCAAGGCGATTCGCAATTTGATAACATCGTCCGCTTTATGTCCGGCCACGCGCCCGGCGAAATTCCGGAAAGCGACTGGACCAAACCCGGCACGGAAAAGTGCATCGCTCTCGTTTATGAAGGCGTGAATGCCGTCTCGAAAATTCGCGACGTCCTTGGCCCGACCGATCCGTCCAAGGCGCCGCCCGGCTCAATCCGCCGTGAATTCGGCTCAACGATCATGGTCAATGCCGCGCACGCGAGTGATTCGCCCGAAAACGCCAAACGCGAATTCGGCATCGTCAAACCCGGCGAAAACAACTTCAAACAGATCATCGAAGAAGCTTACGGAAAAGTTTGAACCGACGGCATTGCCGCCGGATTTTCAAAAAATCAACTTTGGGAGGGACGGCGTGTCGCCGTCCCTTCTTTTTTTTGAATACAGCAATTCAGGCATCAGGACGGAACGAACGTCGCGAACCGGCGCGGACGGCGCAGCGCGCCATCCCTACCTCATCGCCGCCATATTTGCGCAAAATATTTTATACAAATCCGGCACGTGTGGTGTCTATCAATTGAAATCGTGAACGGAAATTCCCCATCACATTGGTGCGAAGCGCTCTACGACGCGAAGGCGGCGCAATTGATCCTTTATGGCCGGGCGCTTGGCTTGAGCCACGGCGAGGCGGAGGATGTTTTGCAGGAAACTTTTCTCGCGCTGATGCAGATGGATTTTGCGCCGGCAAAACTGGAAAATTACTGCGTCCGCAGTTTTCGGAACCGCGCATTGAATTATCGGCGTTCGTTGTGGCGTCGGCTGACACGGGATTGGGAATCGTTGCGCTGGTTTGAAAAAACGGCGCATGAAACTTCCGCCGAACGCGCGGCGATGAAATGCCTCGCGGAACTGCCGCCGGAACAGCGCGAAGCCATCGTGTTGAAATTATGGCATGGCTGCACGTTTGAAGAAATCGGCGGACTGATGGAAATTCCGACGAACACGGCCGCTGGTCGTTACCGCTATGGCTTGCAAAAAATTAAAACAAAACTGGAAGGACTGGTTTATGAACGAAACGAATTTGCCGGAGAAAGTTTTGCCAGAAGCGCAATTGAATTCCTGGCGCCCGCGTCGTCCGTCGGCAGGGCTTAAACGCCGCATTTTTTCCACCGCGACAAAATCATCCACGCTGGCAACGCGCTGGATTTGGGGTGCATTGACGCCGACGATGGCCTGCCTGCTGCTGACTTTGACATTGTTAAATTCCAGCAACAGCGGCCTGCGCCAAAAACCGGTGATGGCGATGGTTTTGAGCAATCAAACTTTCGGTTTTTCCGATGACGAAAGTGCGCAAACGGCGCAAAACCATCTGGCCAGCGTCACTTTTGATTGGACAAACCATAGTGTTTTCAATTCTAGTATGGGTTTTACGCCGACCACAAATTCGAGCAACTAAAGTCACAAATGGATATTCCGAAGAAAAATGCCGCCAAAGGCAACGACGCCAACAAACCGAAGGATGCCACCAAATCCTCCACGCCAGTAGTTCCTGCCACACCGATAAAAGTTCCGCCGATGTTCCGCAAGGTTGACTGGCTGGCTCTGGGCATCGCGTTCATCGCCGTGTGGGCGGTTTATCTGTGGACGCTCGCGCCGGAACTGACGCTGGAAGATTCCGGCGAGCTTTGCACCGGTTCATTTTACGCCGGCATTCCGCATCCGCCCGGCTATCCGTTTTGGGCGATTTACAGTTGGTTTTGGACGTTCATTTTGCCGTTCGGCAACGTCGCGTGGCGCGTGGAAGTGGGCGAAAGTTTTGCGGCGGCGATGGGTTGCGGCCTGCTGGCGTTCATGGTTTCGCGCGGCAGCAGCATGTTGATCGAAGGCATCGAGGAATTGAAAACGTTGCCGCGCGAATGGGAAAACCGCATCTGCCTTGTGTCCGGCGTGGTGACGGGATTATTGCTCGGCCTCGGCGCTTTCATGTGGAAAGAATCCGTGGCCATCAATCGCATTTCGCTGTTCGGCGTGCCGTGGTTGCTCGCGATGATTTTGTGTCTGATGCGCTGGATGTATGCGCCGCACCAACGCAAATATCTTTATGTAGCAATGTTGATCTATGGTTGGTGTGCGACAATCCATCAAAGCTTGCTGTTGGCTGCACCGGCGGTGGAAGTGGTTGTGGCTTTGGTGTCTTTGCGTTTGGGACGCGACTTGTTTGTCACGAACAGCATTTTTTATCTGATCATTCTTGCCTTCATCGGCGCAGGAAATATCCCGGCATTGAACGCAATGACTTCCATCGAGAAAGTTATCTTTCATGTCGTTGGCATCGGTTCGATTTTAGCGGGCGGCTGGTTGATCACCAAAACGCAGAAAATTTATACGGAATGGAAAGCGGTCATTTTCATGGGGCTGATGTGCATCATCGGCGTCTCGGTTTATTTATACGAACCGATTTCTGGCATGACGGATCCACCGATGCAATGGGGTTATCCGCGCACGGTCGAAGGTTTTTTCCATGCTTTGAGTCGCGGTCAATATGCTGTGGCCGAGGGTGACAACTTATTCAAAGATCCGCAGCTTTTTCTCTTTCAACTGTGGTATCTGGTCAGCGGCCTCGCGGAATCATTCAGTTGGGTTTATATTTTTGTCGGGTTGCTGCCGTTTGCGTTCATTTTGAAAATGCACAAACGCGAACGCAATTGGATCATCGGGCTGGCGTCCATTTATTTTTGCCTTTCCGTCGTGTTGGTCATCGTCATGGCCGTCACTGCCGACCGTTCATCTTCCGAATTGTGCAAAGTTTTTTTTACCGCCTCGCACGCCATTTTCGCCATGTTGATCGGTTACGGCCTTACAATTCTTGCTGCATACGTCGCAACGCATTACGAAAAAATCCGCGTTTGGTGCTTTGTCGGCGGCGGCGTGGCGCTGGCGCTGGCGATTTATTGCCTCGTGGATGCCACGGGAAAACTTTATTTTGGCCCCGCCGGAAAAGTCAGTTTGTCCGACCTGCCACATTACGTCATCCAAGCCTTTGCCAAAGACCAATATGGTCTGCCTGTATTTTCAAACCTCATTCTGGTCGCGCTGCCGATTATTTTTCTTATTGCACTGCTGGTTTATCGGCAGCGCGGGCCGGTATTCATTTTGCTGGCTTTGTTTGCCGTGACACCACTCTGTTCCGGCCTGACCAACTGGTATCATTGCGAACAGCGCAACCACTGGTTCGGCTATTGGTTCGGGCACGATATGTTCACGCCGCCGTTCACGGACAAAGATGGCAAGTTGAGTTATGACAACGATCTTCGCGCCAGCCTGTTGAAAGATCCGGAAAAGGCGAAGCTCATTTATCCCGAAATGGCGCGCGACACGATTCTTTTCGGCGGCACCGATCCGGGACGTTTTTGCCCGACTTATATCATTTTCTGCGAAAGTTTCATCCCGCATTATTGCCAGCCGAAGCAGGATCAAAAATTTGATCGCCGTGACGTTTATATCATCACACAAAACGCGCTGGCCGACGGCACTTATCTGGATTATCTGCGCGCGCAATACAATCGCTCACAGCAAAAAGATCCGCCGTTTTTCAGCGAACTTTCCAAATACATTTTCGGCATCATGATGGGGTCTGACCGCGCGGATAATGGATTTTGCAACCTGATCAACCAATCTCTCTATTACGTCCTTGATGTGCCGTTCATCAAATGGGGCGCACATGTCGAAGCCAAACGCCGGGCTGAAGGCGTTTATCCGCCAAATGAAATTTACATTCCGTCGTCCGACGATCTGCAGAACAGCTTTCAAGAATACGCCCAGCAAAAACAACTGGCGCAACCCAATGGCCGCATCGAAATTTCCGGGCAGGTGGATGTCATGAACATCAACGGAATGTTGTGCAAGGTCATTTTCGACCACAACCCAACCAACGAATTTTACGTCGAAGAAAGTTTTCCGCTCGAATGGATGTATAATTACGAAACTCCCTTCGGCGTCATCATGAAGATCAACCGCCAGCCGGTCACGGAATTATCGGATGAAGTCTTCAACCGCGATCATGAATTCTGGAGCAAATATTCCGAACGGCTTTGCGGCAACTGGATCACCTACGATACCAGCGTGAAAGAAATCGCGGATTTTGTCGAACGCACTTACATCCAGAACAATTACAAAGGCTTCATCGGCAACCGCGCTTTTGTCCGCGATGAGGACGGGCAAAAGGCCTTTTCCAAACTGCGCAGTTCTCAAGCCGGCATGTATGCGTGGCGCTGTTCGCCCAATACCTGCCCGCCGGAATATCGTCAAAAAACTGCCGCTGGTCAGGAAGCGCTTCGCCGCGAAACTGATTTTGCGTTCAAGCAAGCTTTTGCTTTCTGCCCTTTCAGTCCTGAAGCTGTATTCCGGTATATTAATTTTCTATTGCAATACGGACGTTTTGACGACGCCATCATTGTCGCCCAAACCTGCCACAAGCTGGATCCCTTCAATGACCAGGTCACCGGCATCATTGACCAGCTCAAGGCGATGAAAGCGCAAAATGCCGAACGCACCCAGGCTGTCGGCCAGATTGATTCCATGGAAACGACGGCACGCACCAACCCCGCCGACATCGCCAATCTCATCCGGCTTGGCGGCACATATCTCGTCATGCAACAAACCAACCGCGGTGTGCAGTTGCTGAACCAGGCCGTCGGCAGCCCGAATATCAATTATCAAGATGCGGCCACGGTGGCGCAGTATTTCGCCCAGCTTAATAACCTCGCCGGATTCGAGACGGCGCTCAAAAAAATGGCCAGCCTCGCGCCGGAAAAACCAGAGCCCTATTTTCAACTGGCTGAAGTGCAGGCTGTCACCGGACGCAGTGCAGACGCATTGATCAATCTCAAGACCGCGTTCACCTTGAATCGGAAACAGCCGTCGCCGAATAATTTGATCAGCCAGGCGCAAACCGATCCAAATCTCAACAATCTCCGCAACCTGCCGGAATTTCAAAAAATCATTTCGTCCAACTAAACTTTGAATTATTGGGCAAAATTCCGGCGAGCCGAAAATAAAATAATGAAAGCAGGAATTCAGGAAACTGGCTTCCTGCTTTCTTGCTTTCCTGATTTATTTTCCCCGTGTTTTGAACTCATCTGCTTCGCCCGTTGCCGAGCGCGCGGGCGTATGCTATTTTGCGCGCCTGAATGTTTAGAAAGCCCATGAGCAAAACTGAAGCAGAATCGCCGGCCACTGAAAAAGCCGCGACGGATGAATCCGCCGCGCTTTCACCCGAACAAATCGCCGAACTCCAGGCGCGCGTCGCCAAAGCCGATGAGAATTGGGAACGGCTGTTGCGCACGACGGCGGATTTTGACAATTTCAAAAAACGCGCCGCGCGGGAAAAAATCGAATCCGTGCAATACGCGAACGTCAACCTGCTCCAGCGGATTTTGCCCGTGCTGGATAATTTTGAGATGGCACTCGCCGCCACGCAAAATGTGAAGGACGAAAAGCTTGCGTCGCTGCAATCCGGCGTGGCCATGATCCAAACGCAGCTCAAAAACGCTTTGACGGAAACCGGGCTGGAAGAAATTGACGCGACCGGAAAACCGTTTGATCCGACATTGCACGAAGCGCTTTCCGAACAGGAATCCGCTGATGTCCCCGAAGGCAACGTATTGCAACAAGTGCGCAAAGGTTACAAATTGAAAGACCGGTTGTTGCGTGCCGCCGCCGTCATCGTCGCCAAAGCTCCGGCCAAAAATCCCGCGTAAAAACCGGCGATGATTTCATGCGGACATTTTTAATTTTTCATCTTTAATTTTTAATTCAGATGGCCAAGCGCGATTATTACGAAATTCTGGAAGTCACCCGCGAAGAGGTGGCCGATGGCATCAAAAAATCCTATCGTCGGCTTGCGATCAAATATCATCCAGATAAAAATCCGAACGATAAAACCGCCGAGGAAAAATTCAAGGAACTCAGCGAGGCTTACGAAATTTTGAGCAATCCGGAAAAACGCTCCGCCTACGATCAATACGGCCACGCGGCTTTTGATCCGCGCGCGCGGGCGCGCAGTGGCGGCAATGCCGGCGGCGGTTTTCACGATCCGTTCGATATTTTCCGCGAAGTTTTTGGCGGCGCGGGCGGCGGTGGCGGCAGCATTTTTGAAAATCTTTTTGGTGGCCAGCAACAAGCCGATCCGTCGCAACCGCAACGCGGCGACGACCTGCGTTACGATCTGGAAATCACTTTGGAAGAAGCCGCGCTCGGTTGCGAAAAGGAAATTTCCGTCACGAAACTCGACAAGTGCGAAACGTGCAGCGGCTCCGGCGCGGAAGCCGGTTCCAAATTAAAAACCTGCGCAACGTGCGGCGGACGCGGGCAGGTTTTGACTTCGCGCGGCATTTTCAGCATCGCGCAGACGTGTCCGCATTGCAAAGGCGCGGGACGCCTCATGGAAAAACCGTGCAAGACTTGTCATGGCGACGGCAAGCACCAGCGCACTTCCAAAATTAAATTGAAAATTCCGGCAGGCGTCGAAGGCGGGTCGCGTCTGCGTTCATCCGGCAACGGCGAAGCGGGTTTTCGCGGCGGACCTTCCGGTGATCTTTACGTCGTGCTGTTCGTCAAGCATCACGAAATTTTCAAGCGCGACGGCGACGATTTGATCTGCGAAGTGCCGATCAGTTTTGTGCAGGCCGCGCTTGGTTCGGAAATCGAAGTGCCGACACTTGAAGGCCGCGCGACAATCAAAGTTCCCGCCGGCACGCAGCCCGCGACGATCTTTCGCGTCAAAGGCAAAGGCATAAAAAACCTGCACGGCTACGGCCATGGCGATCTGCACGTGCGCGTGCAAGTTGAAATTCCGACGCATCTCGACAGCGCGCAAAAGGCGACGCTGCAGGAATTTTCCGCGATGTGCGACGGCAAACAAGCGCCGATCGCGAGCGGATTTTTTGAGAAGGCGAAGAAGTTCTTTAAATAAATCATCCTCGTTCTCATCGTCATCCTCGTCTTCAATTTTTTCCGAGGATGAGGATGACGACGAGGATGAGGATGACGACGAGGATGAGGATGACGACGAGGATGAGCAGGATTTTAAATTTAAATGCACCGCTTTTATTTGCCGCCGGAAAAATGTCGCGGTGAAACGCTGCGATTGGACGGACGCGAGGCGCATCACGCGCTGCATGTTTTGCGTTTGCAGCGCGGCGAACGCGTGACGGTGCTCGACGGCGCGGGCGGTGAATTTTTTTGCGACGTTGAAAATTCGACCAAAGATTCGCTTTCACTTTTCGTCCAAGAAAAAAAAAACACGCCTCCCCCGCCCTGCCCGGTCACTTTGCTCGTGGCGATTCCAAAAGGAAAAATCATCGAGGACATCATCCAAAAATCCGTGGAACTGGGTGCGCAGCGCATCGTGCCGTTGTTGACGGAACGTGTCGTGACGCAACTCAAGGCCGACGACGCGAAAAACAAGTACGAAAAATGGCAACAGGTCGCGATTGAAGCCATCAAGCAGTGCGGCGCAACGTGGCTGCCGAAAGTTGAAACGCCGCAGGCGATTTCAGAATTTCTGGCGCGCGGTGAAAAAATTGAATTGTCATTCGTCGGCTCGTTACAAACGGAACGCAAACATCCGCGCGTTTGGCTTCAAGAATTCCAAAAGCAATTTGGCCGGCTACCAAAAAATGCGGGCGTCTGGATCGGGCCGGAAGGTGATTTTACTTTGGCTGAATTGCAGCTAATTCAAAATTCCGGCGCGTTGCCGATCACGCTGGGAAATCTGACTCTGCGCGTTGAAACTGCAGCTGTTTATTCCCTCGCGATTTTGAATTACGAATTGTCGGCTACTTGCTGATGCCACGTTCGCTGGCGCGGACGAATTGGACGAGATGCTGGATTTCAGGCAGCGACGGCAATTCTTTTTCGATCTTCACCAGTGCGTTGGGAATAGACAAACCTTCGCGGAAAAGAATTTTGTAAGCCTGCTTCAATGCGTTTTGCGCCTCGTCAGAAATGCCGTGGCGTTCCATGCCGACTTTGTTGATGGTGCGCGTTTCGGCGGGATTGCCGTCGGCGATCATGAACGGCGGCACGTCTTGCACGACTTTCGAGCAACCGCCAATCATCGCAAATTTTCCGATGCGACAAAATTGATGCACTGCGGAAATGCTGATGACCGCGTGATCGCCGACCGTGACGTGTCCGCCGAGTGTTGCCGCGTTGGACATGATGATGTGGCTGCCAAGAATGCAATCGTGCGCGATGTGACTATACGCAAGAATGTGATTATGCGAGCCAACAACCGTCGCGTCGCCATCGCTCGTCGCGCTGTGGATGGTGACGTATTCGCGGAACGTATTATGGTCGCCGATTTTCGTGCGCGTGACACCACCTTTCCATTTCAAATCCTGCGTCTTCAATCCGATGCTGGCGAACGGAAAAATTTCATTTTCCTTTCCCAACGTCGTGTGGCCGTCAATGACGACGTGCGAATGCAATTTGCATTTCTCGCCAAGCATGACGTGTTCGCCGATGACAGAGTAAGGCCCGATTTCACAGCTAGAACCGATTTGCGCATTCGGATGAATGATGGCGGTGGAATGAATCATTGGCCGCGCAACATGAACGTGATTTCCGCTTCGCTGACAATTTCATCGCGCACTTTGCAGACGCCCTTGGCCTTGCCGATCTTGCCGCGCGATTTCGTCAATTCCACCTCGATGACCAGCACGTCGCCGGGGAAAACTGGCTTACGCCATTTCACGCTGTCCGCCGCCATGAAGTAAGCGAGCTGCCCCAAATTTTCCGCCTGCCGCAACATCAAAATTCCCGCCGTCTGCGCGATGGCTTCCAACTGCAATACGCCCGGCATGATCGGATGGCCGGGGAAATGTCCTTGAAAATACGGCTCGTTGATCGTGACATTTTTGAAGGCGGTGACTTTGCTGCCTTCGATTTTCAACACGCCATCCACCATCAAAAACGGATAACGATGCGGAATGATCTGCATCACCTGTTGCACGCTCAAGGATCCGCCCTCGGCCAATTTTTCCATCAGCACATTTTTTTGATCGTCTTTTTTTGGGCTTTCAGCCTTCGGTTCGACCGGCGGCGGACCGAAGGCTTGCGCCGCGCGCAATGGCTTGTTCATCTGCGCCACGATCAATTTCGCGAACTCGCAATTCGCCGAATGGCTCGGACGCACGGCGATGAGATGGCCGCGAATTGGTTTTCCCGCGAGCGACAAGTCGCCGACGATGTCCAACATTTTGTGCCGGACAAATTCTTCGGGATAACGCAACGGCTCGGTTGTCAGCACCGCGTCGTCGCGGATGACAATTGCGTTTTCCAAACTGCCGCCCTTGATCAAACCGTTCTTGATGAGAAATTCAATCTCCTCGAAAAAGCAAAACGTCCGCGCGTGCGCCAATTCTTTTTCCCAAGTTTTCGGCGTGACTTCCGTGCTGTAAAATTGCGTGAACCGTCCGTTCTTGTCCGCGCTCGTGCAAGTGATCTTGAAATCGTCGGCGGGAAACAACGTCATGATCGTCTCGCCGGATTTCAATTCGATGGGCTCGGTCGGCGTGAACGATTCGCGTTTCTCCGCTTGCGGCGCGATGCCCGCAGCTTGGATGATTTTGCAAAACTCACGCGAACTTCCATCGGCGATCGGCGGCTCATTCGCATCCAATTCGATGATCGCGTTATCAATCCCGTAACCCGCGAGCGCCGCGAGCACGTGTTCGACCGTGTGGATTTTTACATTTCCTTTGGCAAGCGTAGTCGAGCGATTCGTTTCGCCGACATTTTCCATGCGCGCCTCGATCTCCGGTTTGCCTTCGAGATCCACGCGCCGAAACCGCACGCCGCTGTTCGCAGGCGCGGGCAGAATGGTCATGTTGACGCGATTGCCGCTATGCAAACCGATGCCGGAAAAAGTGGCGGAACGGTTGAGAGTCTGCTGATTGAGCACGCCCAAATTGAACAAAACGCGGACGCCTTTGGCAAGGTTGCACTTGCCCGCGACCGTTTCTGAATTAACCTGTCAGCGTGGTTTGGTTCACTGACCGGCATTTCTTTCTGCTCGCCGTGATCGTTTACGGTTTGAGTTCGGCCTACTCGGTTTTCCTCTGGCGAAAAGGTTTTCGCAAGGACGACCGCGTGAACTATTTCCTGCTCCTCGCCGCCGCCGCGCTGCACACCGTCGCGATGTTCAAACGCGGTTTTTCCATCAACCAATGTCCGGTCAACAATCTTTACGAAGCCACCACGTTCATCGCGTGGACAATTGCCGCCGCGTATCTCGTGCTGGGAATCGCGCATCAACTGCGCTTCCTCGGCGCGTTCGCATCGCACGTTTTATTCTTCATGGGCGTCTTCGCGTTTATGCCCGCGCTCGATTCGCCGCACGCCGCGCAACCTGATTTTTCCAACGGCCTGACCAGTCTGCACGCCGCGCTGATTTTATTATCCATCGGCTCATTCGGTTTGAGTGCCGTCGCCGCCGTAATGTTTTTGACGCAAGAACACGATTTGAAATTCCACAAATTGCGCGCGATTTTTTCCCTGTTGCCGCCGATCCAGCGGCTCGAACGCGTGATGAACAATCTTTTACTTGGCGGAATTTTTTTGCTGACGGCCGGCCTCGCTTTCAGCCCTTGGTTGCTGAAACAAAAATACGGCGTGTATTTCAAAAACGATCCCCTGCTTGATTATTCAATTTTCATCTGGCTGTTTTATTTGGCGCTGCTCGTCGCGCATTGGAAATTCGGCCAGGGCGGACGCCGTTTTGCGTGGAGCGCGCTTGGCAGCTTCGCCTTCATCATGCTGACGTTTTGGGGATTTCTACTTTTGTCACCGATCCATCGCCAATGAATGTCGTCGTCATCGGCTTGAGCCACCATTCGTCGCCCGTGGAACTGCGGGAACGGTTCGCTTTTGCCGAATCAAAAATTCCTGACGCGCTCAAATCTTTGCGCGAATCTGGCGTCGCTGGTGAAGCGGTGATTCTTTCCACCTGCAATCGCGTGGAAATTTACGCCGCAACCGAACTTGAACCGGCAAAAGCTT
>JAMFSG010000302.1 GCA_026225155.1 Verrucomicrobiota bacterium | reverse complement strand
GTTCGAGGATTTGATCGAGCACTTTCAGCGGACGGCCGCCATCGCACATGAAATTTTCCGAGATGATCTCAAACCAATCCACCGTCGGTTTCTGCGACAAAATGTGCTCGTAATGCGGCACGCGCAGACCGATGCCGATGCCGTAATTGGTGAAATTATTGAATGCGTTCGCGGGCATGAAAATTAAAATTGGAGGGCGAAAAAATTTCCACCCTCCAAATTGAATCTTATCGCTCAAGTCGCTTTGCAACTGCCCTTGGTGTTGCAACCACCTTTGCCGGCGCAGGTATTCTTGCCTTTGGTGGCACCACAACCGCCCTGCCCGCTGCAACTATTTTTGCCCTGGCAATCATGCTTGCCCGCGTCGGCGCTCGGCGCGTTCGTGCCGGGCGCGGGCGCGTTCGTGACAGCATTGTCCGACGGCGTTGATTCCGTTTTGCTGCTGCAGCCACTGCTGGCCAGACAGCCGGCCACAATGCCGGTCATCGCCGCCGCCACGAGGACTGCCCGTTGAGTTTTGTTCATAATTTTACCTTTGGTGTTTTTAGTTAGTAACTCCGGCGGTTCAATCGGAATGCTGTCGCCGGTCTTCCGAGATTAGAGACAGCAACGGGCGGTTTATTCCAGCAAATTCCAGATTTTTTTCGGGAGGCGATTTTCAAAAACGATTTCGCGGTGCAATTCAGTTTTCTAACCGCAACATTTTGGTTAAACTCAATGAGATGCACTGGCTTCAATCGCTCGACACCGCGCTGTTTCATTTCATCAACGGCTCGCTCGGCAATCCGGTTTTCGACTGGCTCATGCCGGTCTTGAGCGGTGGCGGCGCGGCGATGCGTTGGTTCAGTGTCGCGGTCATTATCGCGTTCGTCACCGCCATGATTCGCGGGGGAGCCAAAGGCAGAATTTGCGCGCTGCTAATCTTAATCGTCATTGCCGCAGGTGATCCGCTGATTGTCGGCACCATAAAAAATGCCATTGCCCGACCACGACCTTTTCTCGTGCTGCCGGATGACATCGTGCGCCTCAATCGCCCCGGCTCCGGCAGCATGCCGTCCGCGCACGCCGCGAATTGGTTTGCCGCCGCGACCGTGCTTTTTCTTTTTTATCGCCGCAGCGGTTGGCTCATGTTTCCGATGGCCGCCGCCGTCGCTTTTTCCCGCGTTTATGTCGGCGTGCATTATCCCGGCGACGTGACCGCCGGTGCCATTCTCGGCTGCGGTTACGCCATCGCGCTCGTCGTCGTCGCACAGATATTCTGGAATTTTGTCGGTCGAAAATATTTCCCGCGCTGGCACGAACAATTGCCATCTTTGGTGAATCCAGAATCCAGAATCCAGAATCCAGAATCCGCCCACTCCGCACTCCACACTCCGCACTCCCAAATCGAATGGCTGCGCCTTGGTTACGTCGTGATCATTTTTGGCCTCGTCGCGCGCTGGATTTATCTCGCCAGCGGATTGATTGGCTTGAGCGGCGACGAAGCGTATCAATGGCTTTGGTCGAAGCATCTTGCGCTCTCGTATTTCAGCAAGCCGCTCGGCATCGCGTTCATCCAGCGCGCGGGCACGGCCATCGGCGGCGACACGGATTTTGGCGTGCGTTGTTTTTCGCCCTTGTTCGCCGCGATTTTGAGTTTCATGGTGTTGCGATTTCTCGCGCGCGAAATTGGCGCGCGCACCGCGTTCTGGATGCTGCTCGTCACCGCCGCGACGCCATTGCTCGTCGTCGGTTCGGTGTTCATGACAATTGATCCGCCGCTCGTGTTGTGCTGGATGTGGGCGGTCATCGCCGGCTGGCGCGCGGTGAAACCGGAGGGGACCACGCGCGACTGGCTCATCGTCGGCCTCGCGATGGGACTTGGTTTTCTTTGCAAACAAAGCGAACCTTACCAGCTTATCTGCTGGGGAATTTTCTTCGCGCTCCAGCCGTCGGCGCGAATCCATCTGCGCAAGCGTGGCCCGTGGCTCGCGCTACTCATCCTCGCGCTCTGCACGCTGCCGCTCATCATCTGGAACTCGCAAAACGGCTGGGCAACTTTGCATCACGTCGCCGACAACGCCGGCATCAACCAAAACCATCAATGGCATTTTAAGATCAACTATTTCTTCGAGTTCATCGGCGCGGAACTTGGCTTGTTGAATCCGATTTTTTTAATCGCCGCGATTTGGGCCACGTTTGCCTTTTGGAAACAGCGGAAGGAAAAACCGCTCTGGCTTTTTCTGTTTTGCATGAGCGCGCCGGTTTTGTTCGGCCATCTGATTTATTCTTTCCACTCGCGCATTTTGCCGAACTGGATTGCACCCGCCGTGCCGCCGCTGTTTTGCCTCATGGCCGTGTTCTGGCATGAACGCCCGCGCATCGCAAAACCGTTCCTTGCCGCCGGTCTCATCATCGGCATCATCGCGTCCGCGTTCATGTATGACACCGACCTCATCGGCAAAATCATCAACAAACTGCCCGGCGAAGTGGATCCATCGCATCGTGTGCGCGGTTGGCGCGAAACCGCCGCACTCGTCGAAAACGAACGGGGAAAATTCGGCACGAACACTTTCATCATCGCCAACGATTACGGCACGACCGGGCTTTACACGTTTTATTCAGCAACCGCCCGCGCCGCCGCCATCGCGCATCAGCCGTTCATTTATTGCGAAGGCACTTCCGATCGCCCCGCGAACCAGTTTTATTTCTGGCCGGAATATCATTATCTCGAAACGCGGCGCGGCCAAAATGCCATCTACGTCCGCCACCTCGATTCCTACAAACTTGAACATGGCTGGCTCTGGAAATGGTTCCAGCGCGAGCCCATCGCCTGCCGCGACATTTCATCGCCGCAACCTGCGCCGTCCGACATCACCGGCCATTTTGAAACCGTCACGAATCTCGGCATCTACGAAGTCAAAATCAAAGACGGCCGCGTTTTCCAGCGCGTGCAGATTTTCGGCTGCTATAATCTGAAATGAAATGACCGCGACTCCGACACGGTGGGGCGAGCGTCCTCGCGAGCCAAAGCTTGCAACTAGCGATTGCGGCTCGCCGGGAGTCTCGCCCCACCAATCGGAAATCATTTTACCCGCGCGCGATTATGATCTGGCCGCGACACTTGATTCCGGCCAGGTCTTCCGCTGGCGGCAAAACGGAAATTTTTGGGAAGGCGTCATTGGGAAAAATTTCGTCCGGCTCGCGCAAATTGAAAATGGAATCCGCGCGCAAACTTTTTCGCCCGTGGAAAACTGGAATTTTCTCCGCGAATTTTTGCAGACTGAAACCGATTTAGCAGCCGTCTTAAAAACATTTCCCGACGACGCGCCGATGAACGCCGCCGTCGCCAGTTGCCGCGGATTGCGGCTGCTGCGGCAAGATCCGTGGGAATGTCTCGCGTCATTCATTTTATCTTCGACAAAACAAATCGTGCAAATCCGGCAGATCGTCGCGCTGCTTTGCGAACGTTTTGGTGAACCCGTTTTGGTGGGGCGAGCGTCCCCGCGAGCCGCGGACAAATTAAGGCTTGGTGACGACGGCTCGCGG
>JAMFSG010000301.1 GCA_026225155.1 Verrucomicrobiota bacterium | reverse complement strand
GCCTGGCCAATGGCCGGATTCACTGAATGTTCGATGGCTTTTTCGCAACCTCACCGAAATCCGCCGTCGAAACTTGTTTACTTCGCCTGCTCATCTTTTATATTTAGAAAACTGGTGGCCGATGTGGCGGAATTGGCAGACGCGCTAGACTCAAAATCTAGTATCCGTGAGGATGTGTGGGTTCGACCCCCTCCGTCGGCACCATCAAAATAATTGAAGTTTTGGCAGTTATCACGGCAAGTGGTTTTGCTGTGCGGGCAAAGTTGCCTGATTTGCTTCACTGTAATCCTCCCGAATTGAATCTCTATCAATAGGGCTGTTGCGTATCTTCTGACGGTTTCACTTTACCGAGATAATGGCGATAGATGAAAAGAAAATAACCGACGGCTAAAATGAGGGCGATGGGCCACCACACTAGCGCGATGGCCAATCCATGTCCGGCAGCGGCATTTTGGTAGGCAGACAGAGAATCTTCCGGCGCGAGCGTTGAACGCAGCATGATGGGAAATACGCTGGCGGCGCCGGCAATCATCAATCCGGCGATGAACAAGCTGGAGCCGATGACGGCGCGCAATTCGCCTTTGCCGCGCAAACCGGTGAAGATCATCATTGCGCCGATGATGACCGCAGCCAGTCCCAGCCATGCAATTGGTTTTGGACTCATCCCTGAAAATAATTCCGGTCGCACTTGCCAGGTTTCAAAAGTGACCAGCGCCAGCAACAATAAAACAATTTTCCATAATTGCCGCGCGAGGCGCAAACTGCGGTCATGCACCGGCCCTTCGGTTTTCAAAATCAAGGCATTTGCGCCATGCGCGGCAAATGTCACAAGAACAAATACGGCGACCGACACGGTGAACCAATCGAGGATGCCGACGTTGCCATACGGGCTGAAGTCGGTGAAAAATGCGAGGGAAAATTTGCCGTCCGCATTCAATGGCACACCGCGCACGATATTGCCCAGGGCCGCGCCGATGAGGATGGCCAGCAATAAATTGGCCGTGACAAAAATGAAATTCCATGCCGTGCGCCACATCGGTTCCGCGATGTGGCCACCGACTTCAAGGGAAATGCCGCGTAAAAGCAGCGACCAGAGCAGGAGAAAAAATGCCAGGTAAAATCCCGCAAACGAGGTGGCGAGAATGTTCGGGAATGCCACCATCAAGGTTCCGCCAAAACTGACGAGCCAGACTTCGTGCCAGCTCCACAATGGCCCGATGGCGGCGACGACCAGCCGGCGTTCCGCTTCCGTTTTGCCGACGAGGTGCTGCAACACGCCCGCGCCAATATCGAATCCTTCCAGCACGATGAACACCACGAGCACGAAGGACAAAATCGCATACCAGATTTCAATCATGGGACACCTCGGATTTTCCATTGGTGGAAATGTTTCGCGGGCCGTGGGCGATTTCGCGCGCGACCAAAAAGAGAAACAGCACGCCCAGCACAAAATAAAGTCCGGTAAAACCGATCAACGTGAACAAAACATTGCCGCCGCTCACGACATCGCTGACGCCCTGGCCGGTGCGCAGAATGTGAAAAATGAGCCACGGTTGACGACCCAGTTCCGCCGTCATCCAACCCGCAGTAGTGGCGATGTAGGGAAAGGGAAATGCGAGCATCAAAGCCCACAACAAGCCGCGCGATTTTTCCAGTCGTCCGCGCCAACGCTGGAAATTGGCCAAAACCATCAGCAGGATAAAAATGGTTCCCAACCCGGCCATGACGTGAAACGCGTAATACAGCAGTTCAATATTCGTCGGCCATTCGTCTTTGGGAAAATCATCCAATCCTTGAACTTTGGCGTCAAGATGGCCAAAGGCGAGAAAGCTCAACGCATAAGGCATGTAGATGCGGTTGTCGATGCGCTCTGCGGCAACATTGGGCTGGCCGATGAAATTAAGTTCCACATTCGTGCCGCCGTGAAAATGTCCTTCCATTGCCGCGAGCGAAACCGGTTGATGCTGCGCCACCATTTTCGCCTGTTGATCGCCCGTGGGAAAAGCGACCAGCACGCAGGCGATCAAACCGACCAGCGTTCCCGTTTTCAAAAATAGCGACGCCGATTCCGCGTGTTTGCCGCGCAACGCGTAAAGCGCGCCCACCGCCGTGACCACAAACGAACCGGTCACCAGCGCGGCGCATTGATTATGCAGGAACATGACCAGCGCCCACGGGTTCAGCAAAAATCCAGCAAGACTAGCCAGGCGCATTGAACCGTCCGCCGCCGTGGAATAACCGGCGGGATGTTGCATGAAGGCGTTGGTCGTCAAAATAAAATAACCGGACAGCCAACTGCCGAGCGCGATGCCCACGGTGGCGATAAAATGATTGCGCGGGCCCAGCCGTTTTTCACCCCAGACCACAGCGCCGATCAAGGCGCTTTCCAGAAAAAATGCGAACATGCCTTCCATCGCCAGCGTCTGGCCGATGACATTGCCGGAAAATTTGGTGAACGCCGCCCAGTTCGTTCCGAATTGAAATTCCATCGGAATGCCGGTGACGACGCCCACGGCAAAATTGATCCCAAAAATGCGCGTCCAGAACCGCGCCGCATTTCCAAAACGTTCTTCGCCGGTGCGCAGATGTTTCCATTTGAAGAAAACAATGATCCACGCCAGCCCCATCGTGAGTTGCGGAAACAGATAGTGATAGGTGATCGTGAAACCAAACTGCAACCGGCTCCAAAAAATGGTGTCTGCCATAACCCTGTTTAAAGTAGCAAGTATAAGTGTAAAATGAAATCATTACTTGCATTTAATAGTTTATCTAATTTTAAGAATCTGTGCGGCGAGTTTCCTTAAAGCATAAATTGATTAAGCAAAGCATTGCGATATTATTGCATTCGCGTATGTTTTGGCGCGCGAACCGTAACCTGGCGGCCGACCGAAGAAATACCGATTATCGTTTGTGTTCACGGGGTTGAAACGCATATCTAAGCAAATCAAAATTCGCCAGCCGTTACTTAAAAATTTGTCAAAGCAAAATGGCCTTCAAAGATTTTCCCGACCAGCCGCAAGGCGTTGAATTGCTTCAACGCTCGCTCGCTCGCGGACGACTTGGCCACGCGTATCTTTTCGCCGGCGATCAACTGGAAGAATTGGAATTACTCGCGCGCACGCTGGCCAAAACTTTGAACTGCGAAAATCCGGTCAAAATTTCCGGCGTCGCCACCGATTGTTGCGATGAATGTTTGAGTTGCCGCAAAATTGAAAACGCCGCGCACGCCGATATTCATTGGGCGCGGCCGGAATCAAAATCACGCATCATCACCGTCGAACAAACGCGCGAATTGATGCAGCAAATCCAACTCAAGCCGACCGAAGCGCAGCACAAAGTCGCCGTCATCGTCGGCGCGGATCGTTTGAATGTTCAGGCGGCAAACGCGTTTTTGAAAACGCTCGAAGAACCGCCGTCTAATTCCGTTCTCATTCTGCTTTCGACCGAACCGTCGCGGATTTTGGAAACCATTTTGTCGCGCTGCCTGCGCCTGAATTTTTTCGGCGATGGCAAGCGCGAACTGGATTCCGCCGAAGCCGAATGGCTGGAAAAATTCGGCGCGCTCGCGGCGGCGGAACAAAAAAGTTTGCTCGGTCGTTATCGTTTGCTCGATGTGTTGCTCCAAAAACTCGGCGAGATCCGCGCGCGCGTGGATGAAAATATGACCGCGCGTTCGCCGCTCGAAAAATACGATGACGTGGAAAAAAATTTGCGCGACAAATGGGAAGATGAATTGACCGCCGGCATCGAGGCCGAATATCGCCGTCGCCGCGCGGATTTGCTTTTGCTCGTGCAATTTTGGCTGCGCGACATCTGGCTGCACACGCTCGCCGCCGGAAATGAATTGCTGAATTTTCCGAAAATTTCCGGCGCGGAAATCGTCGCCCGCCGGATTTCGTCGCGTCAGGCGCAGGAAAATCTGCAGACGCTCGAACAAGTCCAGCGGATGTTGCATACCAACGTGCAGGAAGCGCTCGCGCTCGAAGTCTGCCTGCTGAAATTGCATTTCTAATTTCGCCGTCCGCGCCTAAAATCCGCGCATGAAGTCCGAAACAAAATCTGGCGGCGAGTTTTATTACGCGCTTGCGTTCGGACTTTTTCTCGGCCTCTGCATCTGGAAATTTGGCAATCCTGTCATTCTCGACACAAAAGTCACCGCACCCGTAACGCTTGCCGATTTTTGGAACGACGCGTGGCCGCCGCATTGGGTAAATTGGATTCTTCTGCCGCTCGCAATTATTGGCGGACTCTTGGTTTTCAAAAATCACAACGGAAAAAATTCTGAAAAATCGAAAATCGAAAATCGAAAATCGAAAATGATGTGGCTTTGGCTGCTGCCGCTGATCTGGCTTGGCTGGCAATTCATTTCCGCCAGTAAAACCGTGGACGCCGATTTGACCGCCGCGACGCTCTGGCAATTTTCCGGCTGCGTCGCGTGTTATTTTATAGGCGCATTTTTATTCAACGAAAAACGCGCGCTCAATTTTTTGCTGATCGGAATTTTACTCGCGTTCACTTTTTGCCTCGTGCGCGCCGTGATCCAGAAAAATTACGAATTTCCGCAAAACCATCAAATGCTCGTCGAAGGCGAACAAAGCGGCTGGACGAATTTTCCGCCCGAAACCATCGCGGAAATGAAAACGGAAAATATCATCATCACGACGAATGGTGCGGACATCGCCAATCCAGTCATCCTCACCAAATTCGCCAAAGGTCGCGTCAACGGCACTCTCGTTTATCCCAACGCGCTGGCCGGGATCATCTTGCTGCTGCTGCCGGTTTCACTTGTGCTCGCTTTCAATTCCACAAAAAAAATAAAGCCGTTCATCCGTTTCGCCGTGATTGCGCTGGTCATTTTTCTCGGCGCGGCGACATTTTTCTGGACCGGATCAAAGCTCGGTTGGCTGCTTGGAATTGGCGTCGCTGGAATTTTTTTGTTGCGATTGGATTGGCAAAAAAAACTTAAGCTCATTGCTGTCGCAACGATTTTGATCCTTGGCCTCGGAGTTTTCGCTATCCGTTTTCACAATTATTTCGCCGCCGGTGCCACGAGCGTCGGTGCACGGTTTGATTATTGGCGAGCCGCAGTCCAAACGACGGTGCAAAATCCCGTCTTCGGGAGCGGACCAGGAACTTTCCAGCGACCTTACGCGCGCCTCAAATCGCCGGACGCGGAAATGGCACGACTGGCGCATAATGATTACCTCGAACAATTTTCCGATTCGGGTTTAATTGGTGGATTGGCTTATTCAATCTGGATTTTTTTGGCGCTGGTAATAATCGGTAAAAAATTCTGGCGCAGCCGTGATATTTTATTTTTTTCGATTTTTGCCGGATTGCTGGCTTGGTTCGCGCAAGGCTTCGGCGAATTCAGCCTTTATATTCCGGCGCTGGCTTGGTTGGCTTTTACGTTATTGGGCGGCTTGATTGGATTGAAAACAATTGAATTCGACAAAAAAACCGTCGCCAGATAACATTTCTAAAATGAAAGTCCTGTTTCTAAATGGTCCGAACTTGAACCTGCTTGGCACGCGCGAGCCGGAAGTTTATGGCCGGACAACTTTGGCGGACATTGAGGCCAAAGTTCGTGAACGCGCGGCGCAGTTGAAAATCGAAATCGGTTTTCGGCAGTCAAATGTCGAAGGCGAACTGGTCAATTGGATTCAGGAAGCCAAAGGCAAGTTTGATGTCATTGTCATCAACGCTGCCGCTTACACGCATACGAGCATTGCCTTGCGTGATGCGATTTCGGCAGTTGGCATTCCGACGATTGAGATTCATCTCTCAAACATCCATGCGCGCGAAGAATTTCGCCATAAGTCGCTCATCGCATCGGTTTGTAAGGGACAAATCTGCGGCTTTGGTCAAAAATCTTATATTTTAGGACTTGAGGCGGCAGTTTACGTTAACGAAAATAAAAAAACGTCTTAAACTTGACGCGTTTTTGGTAATAACTAATCTAATTTACCGCTTGACGGCTTCGGTTTCTATTATTAAGATTTCACCGAAATTTAACTTGGGTTCTGGCAAGTTTCAAAATTGTCGCTAGAATTCAGCTTAAAAGCGGCAATTTTGCCAAATATAAATTTCTTTAACGAAAACGCGCTGTGGACCTAAAAGACATCAAAGCCATCATTGATTTGATGAAGAAAAACTCTATTACGGAGTTTGAACTCGAAGAAAAAGATTCCAAGTTGCGCCTGAAACGCGGCTTAAATGGTGGCTTGCCGGTTGCCCAGCAAGCTGATGAATCGCAAGCAGTGATTCCTTTATCGCTACCAACCGTTGCGCCGACGGCGGTTGCAGCCGCAGCCGCATCCGTGACCAATACGGGCGAAATTGATATCAAATCGCCAATGATTGGAACTTTTTATCGTTCACCTTCACCAGAATCAGCATCTTATGTTGAAGTCGGCACGGAAGTTAATGCCGAAACCGTGGTTTCAATTATTGAAGCCATGAAGGTGATGAATGAAATCAAGGCCGAGGTCAAAGGCGTGATCACCCAAATTTTGGTCGAGAATGGCAAGCCGGTGGAATTCGGCCAGCCGTTGTTCAAAGTTCGTCCGTCTTGAAGCGGTTTTTGCCGCATTTCACCCATGTTTGAAAAAGTTTTGGTCGCCAATCGCGGAGAAATCGCCGTCCGCATTATCCGCGCCTGCAAGGAATTGAACATCCGCACGGTCGCGGTTTATTCCGAAATAGATGCGAATTCCATGCACGTCCAAATGGCGGACGAAGCGATTTGTATCGGCAAAGCGGCTTCGTCAGAAAGCTATTTGCGAATTGACCGCATTATTAGTGCGGCGGAAATCGCAGATGTTGATGCGATTCATCCGGGCTATGGATTTTTGTCAGAGAACGCGCATTTCGCCGAAGTTTGCGAAAGTTGCAACATCCGTTTCATCGGGCCGCAGCCGCGCGCGATGAATGCGCTTTCAGACAAAGCGGTCAGCCGCGCGCTGGCCAAAAAAGCTGGCGTCGAAACTCCTCCTGGCTCGGAAGGTATTGTTGAAAAAGAACAAGACGCACTCGCGGTGGCTAAACGCATCGGTTATCCGGTGATGATCAAGGCGGTCGCGGGCGGCGGCGGACGCGGAATGCGCATCGCGCATAATGATATTTCGCTCGTCAAAGGCTTTCACACGGCGCGCACGGAAGCGGAAAAGGCATTTGGAAATTCCGGTGTCTATATTGAAAAATTCATTGAGAATCCGCATCACATCGAGATTCAAATCCTCGGCGACAACAAGGGGAAAATTATTCATCTCGGCGAACGTGACTGCTCGATCCAGCGCCGCAATCAAAAGTTGATCGAAGAATCGCCGTCGCCATTGCTGGAAAATAAATTCAAAAAATTGCGCGATAAGATCGGCAAGGCTGCCGTGCGCATCGCCGAGGCCGCGAAATATACCAATGCCGGCACGGTGGAATTCATCGTGGACGATCATGGCAATTATTATTTCCTCGAGGTCAATAAACGCATTCAAGTCGAACATCCGGTCACGGAAGAAGTGACGGGCATTGATTTAGTGCGTGCGCAGATTGAGATTGCGATGGGCGAGCCTTTGAGAATTTCGCAAAGCGACGTCACTTTCACCGGTCACTCAATTGAATGCCGCATCAATG
>JAMFSG010000026.1 GCA_026225155.1 Verrucomicrobiota bacterium | reverse complement strand
GAAATTTGAAAGATTGAGCGGCGTGGAATCCAACGTCGCCGACATGCGGCGCGTTTTATCCGCCGCTGCCAATCGCCTCGAAAATACCGGCCAGCCAACGATTTTGTTCATTGACGAAATCCATCGGTTCAACAAATCACAACAGGACGTTTTGCTGCCGGATGTCGAAAGCGGCGTCATCAAACTCATCGGCGCAACCACGCACAATCCGTTTTTCTTCGTCAACTCGCCGCTGGTTTCGCGTTCGCAAATTTTCGAACTGCGTGCACTGACCGAGTATGATTTATTTTCGTTGCTGCAACGCGCGTTAAAAGATGAAGAACGTGGACTTGGTTATCTGAAAATTTCAGCGGACGAAAATGCTTTGCGTCATCTTGCCAAAATCGCTGATGGCGACGCGCGCAAAGTTTTGAACTCGTTGGAAATCGCCGCGCTTACGACTTCGCCGGATGCCGATGGCATCATTCGCATCACGCTCGAAGTCGCCGAGCAAAGCATCCAGAAAAAAGCCATCGTTTATGACGGCGATGGCGACGCGCATTACGACACGATTTCTGCATTCATCAAATCCATGCGCGGCAGCGATCCCGACGCCGCGCTTTATTGGCTCGCCAAAATGATCCACGCCGGCGAAGACCCGCGTTTCATCGCACGCCGGATCATTATTTGCGCCGCCGAAGATGTCGGCCTCGCTGATCCGATGGCTTTGGTTTTGGCGAACGCCTGTTTGTCCGCGTCGGAATTTGTCGGCTGGCCGGAAGCGCGGATTCCTCTGGCCGAAGCGACAATTTATATTGCCACCGCGAACAAAAGTAATTCCGCCTACAAAGCCATTGACGCCGCGCTGGAAGATGTTCGTTCCGGACGAACGATTGCCGTTCCAGAACACTTGCGCGATTCACATTATTCCGGCGCAAAAAAACTTGGCCACGGCGCGGGCTACGAATACGCGCACGACGGCAAAAACCATTTTGTTGCGCAGGATTATCTGGGCGTGGATAAAATTTATTACGAGCCGACCGAGCAAGGCGTGGAAAAGAAAATCAAGGAGCGCGTGGAAAAATGGCGCGCGCAATTTGAACAGCTTCGAAAGCAAAAATAATCGCATGATGGAACAACAGGAGCTGGAGAAACAAAAATCTGAACTGCGCGCCAAAATGCGCGCCGCATTGGCCGACGTTTCGCCGACCGTGCGCATGGCCGCGTCCATCGAAGTTTGCGACCGGCTGAAATCGCAGATTCCCAGCGCGCACATGATTTTGTTTTATGCGCCGCTGGCGGATGAATTGGATGTCTGGCCGTTGATGGAAGAATCCATCGCGCTTGGCACGACTTGCGCGCTGCCCTTTTTTGATGCGGGAAAAAATATTTACGGCGCGCGGAAGATTGAAAAACCCGCGACCGAAATTATCACCGGGAAATTTGGCGTGCGCGAACCGGCTTCAAACTGTGACGAAATTCCCTTGGAAAAATTCAACCTGATTTTGGTTCCGGGAATGGCGTTTGATCTGCGCGGAAACCGGCTCGGGCACGGACGCGGATTTTACGACCGGTTATTGACAGGTATCAGCGGCCTCAAATGCGGAGTTTGTTATGACGGCCAGTTGTTCCCGGAAATTCCCATTGAAGCCCACGATGCGAAAGTGAATTTTATCGTGACACCGTCGAAGCTGTTAAAACACCAAGTTTAACGGTGCTGGTAATCTTCCATGCCGCCCATGCCGTTTTCCCAGCTTTGCGGCGCGTTCCATGGACGGACGGAAGCATTTTCGGCATCTTCGGAGGCGCAGCCAGAAATGGTTAAGACCACAGCCGCAAGTGCCAGAAAAAGAAAAAAATGCGCGGCGCGAAATTTCATTTTAGGAAGCCGGATGTGCCGGGGTGACGTCGTCGCCTTCAATCGGTTCGCCAATTTTCCAACCGGGAACGATGTTGGCGATGCTGCGATCTTT
>JAMFSG010000300.1 GCA_026225155.1 Verrucomicrobiota bacterium | reverse complement strand
GCAGCCACACGACGCCTTTCGCCACAAATTCTTTTTGCACGTCCTGCGCCGCGCCGGTGGCGTAGTGATTATGATCGAACGGACAATCGGAATTGTAAGATTCAAGCACAACGATCTTGCCCTTATAATAGCTCAAATGAATCGTCTTGCCGTTGATGTCCGTGCCGGTGAAATCCGGCGCGGGTTTGCCGATTTCAATGGCAAAGGCAGACGCTGCCAAAGTCAATGCGGCGAACAGCGCGAAAGTTTTTTTCATAAATTTAATTTGGTTTGAACGGTTTCAGCCATAAGACAACTCCACCAATAATCATTGCCACCAAACAAATTAAAAAAGCAAACCATGGAAATTTGACATTGCCGGTCAAAAAATCGAACAAAATCAAAATCGTCAAAATTGCACCAATTATCAAAGACCAAATCGCAATGAAACGCCAAATGTTGTAGGACAAGTTTTGAAATGTTATTTTGGTGCGGTTCATAACTTGTCTGCTTTTTCCAACGCGTCCAAAACAATTCCCGGCGTCAAAACTTCCGGGAGTGCCACCGGCTGCGCGTCGGGATTTTTCGGATAAACCAAAACCAGCGGCACCCCGGCGCGTTGGAAGCGTTGCAATTCTTCCGCGATGTTTTTTGGAAAATGCGTGTTGTCGCCGACGAGCGCGACGATGTTCAGGTCTTTTATTTTTTTGCGGACGGACGGAATTTCGATGCTGGTTTTTTTATTCACCTGGCAGGTCAAACACCAATCCGCCGTGAAATCTACGAGCACAATTTTTCCGGCGGCGCGCGCTTGCGCGACGGCTTCTGGCGACCACGGTTGCCAGTCAATTCCATCCGCCGATTCTTTCAGCGAACCGTTCGTTTGCGTTTGGACATACGGCGCGCGCCAGTCCAATTCTTTTTCCAACGCGAACGCGTAACCGCCGATGAGCAGGAGCAGCGCGATGATCGCAGCCAGCGTTTTGCGCGTGCGGCCGCGCTGGACGAATTCGCCAAAAATCCACGCGGCAAACGCAACGATGACGAGAAAAACGCCGAGCCACAAAACATTTTTGCCGTAGCTGCTGGCCGCGATTTGGAACAGCCACACGACGGTCGCGAGCATCGGAAAGCCCATCGCGATCTTGAATTTTTCCATCCACGCGCCGGGTTTCGGCAAAAATTTCAGCCACGCCGGATTCCAGCTCAATAAAAGATACGGCGATGCGAGTCCGAGTCCGACGGCGAGAAAAATCAAAAGAATTATTCCTGCGCTTTGTGCGAAAGCGAAGCCGAGCGCGGGCGCGAGAAACGGCGCGGTGCAGGGCGTCGCCAAAGTCGTCGCGAGCACGCCGTTGAAAAATGCACCGACTGCGCCGTGTTTCGAGGCGAGTTCGCCCGCCGTGTTGGAGACGCGTCCGCCGAGCACGACTTCAAACACGCCAAACAGATTCAGCGCGACGAGGGTGACGAGCATGGTCAGGCAGACGATGAAGATCGGGCTGCCGAATTGCATGCCCCAGCCGGGAATGATGCCGCTGGCTTTGACGCTGATGACGATGGCAGCGAGCGTGAGAAATGAAACCAAAACGCCGAGCGCATAAACCAATCCGAGCGCGCGGACGCGGCGCGGTTCGCTTTTGGCCTCGTTGACGAAGCCGAGAATTTTCAGCGCGATGACCGGCAGCACGCACGGCATGATGTTCAAGATCAATCCGCCGATGAAGGCGTAGAGTAACATTTGCCAGAGTGATTGCGCGGGCAGGGCAGGGGCGACGTGTGGAATATTATTTATGGATGATGCTGACGCGCCGATTGTGGTTTCGTTTGTTTGAGATTGGTCGGATGGCGATAAATTTATTTCAAATCCTTTTAGAGAATCGCCTTTTTGCAAAATGATTACGCCAGAAATTTTCTTCGGCCAATCACCGGAGAATTTTTTTACAATCTTCCGAAAACGAATGTCGGATGCCCAAGCGGAAAGGACTTCAGTTGCCGGCTGAACTTCAAAAGCGTCACTGGCATCGGGGAAAAAATCAATCGAGTCATATTTGAAATTGAAAGTCGCAGTTATCGGCGGTTGAGTTTCGATAATCAAAGGTCGCGTATCTCCATTCGCGGGTTTTTCCCATGACGCCTGAAGTTGAATATCGTTTGTTTGCGGCGCTTTGCTTTTCCACGATTCAATTGCCGTCGCATCCGCTGAAATTTTCGTTTCGCTGCCGACATTTAATTTTGCTTCAACCATCGAGCTGCCGGGAACGCATTGGTCTTGGCATTCAAG
>JAMFSG010000025.1 GCA_026225155.1 Verrucomicrobiota bacterium | reverse complement strand
TGGCGAACCAAGCGATTGTTTTTATTTGACCGCGTGTTGCTATAATTTGAGCTTTTGACTTGCGAGTTTCATCAGGTGATAACAAAGGCAGCATTATTGCAAATACGATTATGAGTCCTGCCAAAAACCCAAGACTGATTCGCATTTGTGATTTGCTCATAAAATTTCTTTCACGCCGTCAGCGCCGCGTCCCAATCTTTCCAGATGGGTTCGTAGCCGAGTTTGCGGATCAGGTCGGCGACTTCGCGCGGCGTGCGGTCGTCGGAAATCTCAAACTGGCCGGTCGCGTTCGTCGCGCGGTTTTGGTGGGGCGAGGCTCCTGACGAGCCGTTTTCGTTTGGCGCGGACACATCAAGCCCGGCTCGCGGGGACGCTCGCCCCACCGTGATTGCCGCCAGTTCATTCGCGCTGAGCTCGACAATTTTTCCGCGTTCGGTGTGATGGATTTTTTCTTTGCCCGCGCCGGTGTAGCCGCCGGGTTCGGTGTGGCTGCCGGCGCTCATCATCGTGATGCCAAGCGGAATCAGGCCGTCGCGCAATTTTGCGGGCTCGCGCGTTGAAAGCACGAGGCCGACATCGGGAAACATCACGCGGAAGGCGCAGACGAGTTGGACGAGCTCGCGGTCGGTCAATTGCGTGAGCGGCTGAAATTCGCCCGCGCACGGACGCAAGCGCGGCAGCGCGATGGTGATGTGCGATTTCCAGCAATGGCGCAATAAATAATCCGCGTGCGCGGCGACACACAACGCTTCGTAACGCCAATCGGCCAGACCAAAAAGCGCCGCGATGCCGAGCCGGCGAAAACCGGCGGCGTTGGCGCGTTCGGGCGTTTCGAGCCGCCAGTCAAAATTTCTCTTCGGACCGGCGGTGTGCATTTTTTCGTAGATCGCACGGTCGTAAGTTTCCTGATACACGACGAGTCCATCCGCGCCGGCGGCGACGATCGGGCGATATTCTTCCGTTTCCATCGGCCCGACTTCGAGCGAGACGCTGGGAATTTCTTCGTGCAACGCGCGCGTGCAATCGGCGAGATAATTGTTCGAGACAAATTTCGGATGTTCGCCCGCGACGAGCAGGATGTTGCGAAAACCTTGTTCGCGCAGCGCGGCGGCTTCGCGGCGCACTTCGTCAATCGAAAGCGTCACGCGCAAGATCGCGTTGTCGCGCGAAAAACCGCAATAGGCGCAATTATTGATGCACTCGTTGGAAACGTAAAGCGGCGCGAACAGCCGGATGGTTTTGCCGAAGCGTTGTTGCGTCAATTTTTGCGAGCGAACGGAAAGCGGTTCGAGCAAATCCGTCGCGGCGGGCGAAATGAGGTTCGCAAAATCCGCGAGCGACAATTTGGTTTTCGCCAAACTTTCGCGGACGGAATCTGCACTCGCGGCGAGCGAACTTTTGACCAGCGATGGCAGCGGTAACGAATTGAATTCAGCGACAAAACTCACGGAAACACTTTAGCAAATTACAAACTGAATTCCAATCTCATCCTCATCGTCATGCTCATCCTCGAATTTTTTGAGAACGAGGATGACGATGAGGACGAGGATGATTTTTCACTGATAATGCGGCGGCTTGGTGTTGTTCGCCTTGATGCGTTCCATTTCGATCGTTTCCATTGCGGACGATTGGCGCTGCATTTCTTTTTTCAAACGCGTCAGCAATTTATCTTGTTCGACGATGACGCCGTTCATCTGCTCGACTTGATGTTCAAGATGCGCGACGTGCGATTCGATTTTGCCGAGCCGCGTTGAAATTTCGTCGTTCATACGTCAACGGTTTTAGCTTTCACCCAGATGTAGCGGAACATGATGACGCGCAGCGCGGCCGCCAGCGGAATCGCCAGCACGCCGCCGATGATGCCGCCGAGCAGCGTCGTGCCGGTCATCACCGCAATGATGATGACGAGCGGATGCAAGCCGACGCGGTCACCCATGATTTTTGGCGAAATGAAAAGTCCTTCGAGCGTTTGCACGAGCGCGAACACGCCGACCACGAGCAGCGGATGCAGCCAGTCGCCAAATTGCACGAACGCGAGAATTGACGCCGAAAGGCAGATGATGATCGCGCCGAGAAACGGAATGATCATCAAAAACACCGCCAAAAATCCGAGCAGAAAAGCGTAGTTCAAACCGACGCACAAAAAACCGATGGTGAATAAAATCGCGTCGGTGATCGCGACCAAAACTTGTCCGCGAAAAAACGCGACGAGATATTGGCTGATGGAATCGAGCACGAAAACGATTTCATTTTTCGCCTTTGAATCACGCACCGGCAGATATTCCTGCCAATGTTTTTCAATACCGCGCTTTTCCAGCAGAAAATAAAATGCATAAACTGGAATCAACGCCAAGCCGGCAAGAAAACCAAAACCCGACGCGACTTTGCCGATCTGGCCGAAAAGCCATGCGCCTATTTTCGGCAAACTCGCGGTCAGCCAGCTCGCCGCGCTCGTGGTCGCGCTGGCATTGGCGTTTGAAGGTGCCGGAGGATTTGGACCGACCGGCGAATTGGTGCCGATTGAAAGTGCGTCAAAGGATTGCGCCGGCAAAAAATGGCTCAAAAATTCCGGCGGTTGTGCGATGAAAGTTTGCACGCGGTTTTGCAGACGCTGGGAATATTCCGGGACTTTTTTTGCAAGCTGCTGCGTTTCATTGACGACTTGCGGAATCACGCTCACCAGCACGCTGGCGAAGACGGTGAAGGCGATGACGAATACAATGATGATCGCGTTACCACGCGAAATTTTCCGCCGTTCCAAAAAATCCACGACCGGCGAAAGCAAACACGCGATGACGCCCGCGATCGCCAGCGGCCACAACACGGGGCTTAAAACATCCAGCAACTGCGCCAAACCCCAGAAAGCCGCAACGATCAACGCGACGACCGCCGCAATCGCCAGCCCCGTCAGTGCGAACCAGAGGATTCGCGACTGATTTTTGGTCGGCAGGTTAGAATTCATGCGTGGATATTTATCTCCGATGAAGGGGAATTACGCGACTGAAATTTGCAAACCAACATTACTCATCGGTTTCAGAAAACTGATTTCAGCCCGATTGCTGAAATGAATTTTAAGGCGCCCAAACCAGATCCGGATTATTCGTGCGGCCTTTATTGATGGAAAAATCCCAATACTCCGAACTGCGAAAACGTTGCACATGGCCGTCGAGGAAAACGAACTGCGCACCATTGTTGTGCAGGTTGGTGTGGACGTTGTTTTCCTGCGCTACTGGGGCCAGTCCGCCGTTATCGAACAACCAGACAGTCGCTGTCGGTTGATGGATAGAAGTCAGTTTCACTTGATTGCCTGCACCTGCACCATTCACATGTTCATTCAGGCAATAGTGAAAAAGATTATTCCCGTTGCTGCGACGTAGATTTGCCGGACAAATCCAGACGGAATTACCGGGTTCGATGCTGGCATTCGTGCGCCATATCATTTCAGAATAAATCGGCAAACCTAACTGCTTTGGCAAATCCACATACCAACCGGCTTTGGTCGAACTACCACTGGCAGAACCGTCGGTCGGCAAATAATCATTATTTTCCAACGCGTAAAGATGCGTCGCCAAACCCCATTGTTTGAGATTGTTCCGGCAGGCAATTCCTTTTGCCGTTGCTTTGGTGTGGTTTAACGCCGGGAGAAGCAAAGCGGCCAAAATGGCAATGATGACAATCACCACGAGCAGTTCGATCAGCGTGAACGCGCGTAAATTTTTCATGACCTTTCCGATTGGCCGGAACCTACACCACGATTTGCCGGTTCGCAAAAAATAATTTCCGTTCGCAATAATCTCGCGGCTCATCGTTGCGGCTGATAATTTCCCGCATGGTTCGACTGGTTCTTTTCGACATTGACGGCACGCTGGTCCACACCGGCCATGCCGGCACGCGCGCGTTTGCAAAAACTTTTGCGACGGAATTCAACCTCCACCACGGCTCGGAAAAAATGAAGTTCGCCGGCCGCACCGACGTCAGCCTCGTGCGCGAATTTTTCAAGATCCACAACCTCGACGAGTCGCCCGCGCATTTCCGTCAATTTTTTGAACGCTACGCTTTCTGGCTCGACCACATTCTCGCGCAAAGCATCGGCGAGATTTGCCGTGGCATTCCGCAATTCATCCGCGATCTGCAATCATTGCCGCAGCCGCCGACGCTCGGCTTGCTCACGGGAAATATCCAGCTCGGCGCGGAAATCAAATTGCGCAAGTTCGGTCTGTGGGAAAATTTTCAATTCGGCGGATTTGCCGACGATCACGAAGACCGCAATCACATCGCCGTCGCCGCGCTCGAACGCGGACGGCGCGTGCTGGGAAAAAATCTGCAACCGCAGGAAATCATCGTCATCGGCGACACGCCGTTCGACGTGCGCTGCGGAAAATTCATCGGCGCAAAGACGCTGGCCGTGGCGACGGGCGGATCAAAATTGGAAGAACTGAAACCGTGCGGAGCCGATTGGACGGTGACCGATTTGACGCAAATCAAGGCACGCGAAATCGTTGAAACGTGATGCGTTGAATGGTTGGATCGGCTTTCGGATTTCCGGCGATTTTCAATCCAACGGTTCAACATTTCAACAAAACCTCAATGACAACTGCACGCGCCGCCGCAACCGTGTCCGCCGCTGGATTTTTTGCAGGTTGAAGTTTCGCTCACACCCGCTGCGGCAAACGTGGAAAATTTTTTGGATAATTTCTTCGAGCCGCAATGCGGACATTCAGAATTTTTCCAGTCGGATGAACGGACGAGGATTTCGCTGTCGCGTTCGCATTGCTCACAATGAAATTCATAGATTGGCATGACAGAAAAATAATCTGTAAGCCAAAAAGCTCAAGCGTGGAGACATGAATAATGAAAACAGGAATCAAGGAAATGATTTTCCTGCCTTCCTGCTTTCCTTATAAAGAGTGTGCCGCTTAAAGTCATTTCCGCTTTTCTTTCAACGGCCAACATTTACGATGGCCGCATGAGTCATTTGCAAAAAGCGATTGAAGATTCCATCACAGCGCTGCGCAGTCTTTCCGCACTGGAAGAACCGCTGGAACGCGCGGCGCAGTTGCTTTTGCGTTCATTCATCGGCGGGCACAAACTGCTCGTCTGCGGCAACGGCGGCAGCGCGTCGGACGCCACGCATCTCGCGACGGAATTTCTCTGCCGCTTCCGCGAAGAACGCCGGCCGTATCCTGCCATTTCGCTCACGGCCAATGGCGAATTTATGACGGCGGTGAACAATGATTATCACGCGGACGAAATTTTTGCGCGTCAAGTCTGGGGTCTTGCCGAAAAAGGCGACGTGCTGATCGCCATCACGACAAGCGGCAAATCCAAAAACATTTTGCGCGCGCTAGAAGAAGCCAAACGCAAAGGCGTTGAAAGCATCGCGATTCTTGGCCGCGACGGCGGTTTCACCAAGGGCATCGCGACGATTGACTTGATCGTGCCCGGCACCGTGACGGCGCGGATTCAAGAGGCGCAAAAAGTTCTATTCCACGCGCTCTGCGAAATGGTCGAGGAAAAATTGCCCAAGCAGTAAGAACTTCAAACGGGTCGGGCAGAAGTTTTTGACGCGGATTATGCCCGCAATTAATTTCTTTTCCCAAATTCCGGTTCCAGCGGAATTTTCGCCGCGACCAAAAAACTGGGGATGGTCGCCAGGATGACCCACACAAAAAAATGCTGGTAGCCGAGATGTTGCTGCAACCAGCCGCTCCACATTCCCGGCAACATCATGCCCGCCGCCATGAAGCCGGTGCAGATCGCGTAATGCGCCGTCGCATGTCGCCCGCGCGCGATGCGGATCATGTAGAGCATGAACGCCGCAAAACCAAAGCCGTAGCCGAATTGCTCCACTGCGACGCCCGCGCCGACAGCATATAAATTCGCCGGCTGCGCATAAGCCAGCCAGATGAAAACGGCGTCTGGCAAATGGATTGCCAGTAACATCGGCCACAGCCAGCATTTCAAACCATTGCGCGAAATCACAAACCCGCCCAGAATTCCGCCCAATAAAAGTGCGCCGACTCCGACGTGCCCGTAAATCCAGCCGAATTGATCATCGGTCAAAGCCAGGCCGCCCCGGTCACGCGGGTCGAGCAGAAACAATTTGGAAACGTTCTGCAGTTGCGCCTCGCCAAAACGGTAAAGCAACAAAAAGGCAATCAATGCAATGATTTTTGGTTTACGGAAAAACTCGGCGAAAGTTTGGATGAAGCCATTGGAAAAATTGTCCAGCGATTTGACCGGTTGCGCTACATCGCTCGAGGGCTGCGGCAAAATCACCCGATGGTAAATTCCAAAAATGAAAACAATCCCGGCGACCAAAAAAAATGCCAGCGTCCACGCTTCGATAAAATTGCCGGTGCGTTCATGAACTTTTCCAACGAACACAATCAATTCACCTTGCGCCACGATATTGGCCACGCGATAAAAAGTATTCCGCACGCCGCTGAACCAGGCCTGCTCACGCTCCGGCAACGCCAGCAGATAAAATCCGTCCGCCGCGATGTCGTGCGTGGCCGAGGCAAATGCCAGCAGCCAAAAAAGCGCGAGCGTGATCTGGAAAAAATGCGGCGCAGGAACCGCCAGCGCCGCGCCCGCTAGCGCCGCGCCGATGAATAATTGCAGCGTCCAAATCCACAGCCGCCGCGTTTTCAAAATGTCCACCAGCGGACTCCACAGCGGTTTGATGACCCACGGCAGATAAAGCCAGCTCGTATAAAATGTGATGTCTTGGTTCGATAGACCAAGATTTTTGTAAAACACGACCGACACCGACAGCGCGAGCGCGTTGGGCAATCCTTCCGCCAGATAAAGCGTCGGGATCCAAAACCACGGGCTGCGGGAAACTGTTTTTTTTTCGGTCATTTGACGCGTCCGGCGTTGCGAAACTTAAAACGCTCGGCTCACGAAGGAAATTGTTTTCTGCGCCGCCGCGCGCCACAATCTCGCCGACCGGCGTATCGCGGTCGATCGTGCGCGAGAAATAGCGCTTCAGGAACTCGTGGCCGGCGGCCTGGCTTTTTTCCGAATCGGTGAAGAAGACCTTGAGCCACAGATTTTCCGGCGGGTCGTAATGGGCGCCGAACACCGACGCGGTCTCGGGGGTGATGTGACCCTGGCCGTTTCCGGCATCCATGCTGCGCGGCGCGGTGCCGACCAGCACCAGCTTCCTGATCAGCTCGGGACGATCGAGCGTGATCTGCTGGGCGACCATCCCACCGATCGAGAAGCCGAGCAGACCGATTTGCTTCAGGCCCAGCGCAT
>JAMFSG010000299.1 GCA_026225155.1 Verrucomicrobiota bacterium | reverse complement strand
CTTCGCTTCGTGATAATACAGCAGCGACGCCTTGTCCACCGGCTCGTAAAGCTGGCCTTTGGACGAGTAAATCCCGAAGTCACGGAACAGCGCATCGAGACCGAACGTGCGGGCTTCGTCGGGAATGATCGGCACAATATTTTTGCCGATGCCTTTGTGGCGAAGCAGCGTGCGGATCGTGCTGACAAACGCGGTCGTGGTGGAAATTTCCGTGTTCGACGGCTTGAAAAAATCGGCGAAATAATCCTGCTTCGGCACGTCGAGCGTGACGGCTTTGAATTTGCGCGCAGGCACAAAACCGCCAAGTTTTTTGCGACGTTCCAAAACGTATTTTACTTCCGCGCTTTCAACGGGCGGACGATAAAACGGCGTGTCGGCAATGACATCGTCGGAAATCGGAATGTCAAAACGGCCGCGGAACTCACGCAGTTCCTTCTCGTTCATTTTTTTCTGATTGTGCGTGATGTTGCGTCCTTCGCCCGCTTCGCCGAGGCCGTAGCCTTTGACGGTTTTGGCGAGGATGACGGTCGGCTGACCTTTGTGTTCCGTCGCGGCTTTGTAAGCGGCGTAAACTTTTTTCGTGTCGTGACCGCCGCGCAATAATTTGCTGATCTGCTCGTCGCTCAAATGCGTGACGAGTTCGAGCAACTGCGGATATTTGCCGAAGAAATGTTTGCGCGTGTAACTGCCGGGTTCGACGCAATATTTTTGATATTCGCCATCCACGCATTCTTCCATGCGCTTGAGCAAGAGGCCAGATTTGTCGCGCTTGATGATCTCATCCCATTCGCTGCCCCAAATCACTTTGATGACATTCCAACCCGCGCCGCGGAAAAGTCCTTCGAGTTCCTGGATGATTTTTCCGTTGCCGCGAACCGGTCCATCGAGCCGCTGCAAATTGCAGTTGATGACCCAGATCAAATTGTCCAAACCTTCGCGCGCGCCGAGCGTGATCGCGCCGAGCGATTCGGGTTCGTCGGATTCGCCGTCGCCGACGAAACACCAGACTTTCGGTTCTTCACCGGAAATCAAACCGCGCGCTTTCAGATAACGATTGAACCGCGCTTGATACAACGAACCGATCGGGCCGAGCCCCATCGAGACGGTTGGGAACTGCCAGAATTCTGGCATCAAATACGGATGCGGATACGACGACAAACCGCCGCCTTCCGCGAGTTCTTGACGGAAATTTTGCAGATGCGTTTCGCTCAAACGACCTTCGAGAAAGGCGCGCGCATAAACGCCCGGCGCGGCGTGGCCTTGAAAATAAATCTGGTCGCCGGTGAAACCTTCTTTTGCGCCGCGAAAAAAATGATTGAAACCGATTTCGTAAAGCGTCGCCGCCGAAGCGTAGCTGGAAATGTGTCCGCCAACATTCGTCGTGGAATTCGCTTTGACGACCATCGCCATCGCGTTCCAACGCATGAGACTTTTGATGCGGCGTTCCAATTTCCAATCGCCCGGATACGGCGTCTGCGCCTCGACCGGAATCGTGTTCACATACGGCGTGGTTTGGCCGGCGGTCGGACGCGGCGTGGTGCGCAACTGACTTGCGAATTTTTCCAGCAATTGCGCCGTGTGTTCCGCGCCACGGCTTTGCAAAGCCAGCTCCAAAACGGAGTTCAGGGATTCATCCAACTTGTCGCCATTGCCGTTGCCGGATGACGCCGTATAGGAACGCGAACCGTAAATTTCTTTTGTCTCTACTTTCACTGTGATAATTGCTGTTGGGCGCACAATGGCGCGTGGACTAATAAAACTCACAATACCCGACGACGCCAGACAAATCAACGACCCAAAATGAAACGCAGCAAACTGACGACATCGAATAAATTTTTGGACGGGGAGCGCGCCCGCCTCGGGCGCAGCCGACGACGCCCTCGTCGTCGGCTTTTGTGGCATGGTCATCAAGATAATTGTGAACATCTATTCGTCCGCGCGAAAAGTTCGACGCGAGGGCGCGTCGAATCGCAGCCGGGGCGGCTGCGCTCCCCAGTCAATGCCGCCAAATGAAACTTCTCGACCTGCCATTTTCCTCGCCCGCCGAAAATCTCGCCGCGGACGAAGCGTTGCTCGACTGGTGCGAATCCGGCGACGGCGAAGAAACGCTTTTGTTCTGGGAACCGCGCGAAACCTTCGTCGTCGTCGGCTACGCGAACAAAATTGCGACCGAAGTGAACGTCGCCGCGTGCGAGCAAAAAAACGTGCCGATTTTCCGCCGCTGCTCCGGCGGCGGCACGGTCGTGCAAATGGCTGGCGGATTGAATTACAGTTTGATTTTGCGAATCGAAGAAAACGACGCGACGCGCAGCATCACTTCGGCGAACAAATTTATCATGGAGAAAAATGCCGAAGCAATCGAAACGCTTTTGCCAAAACTCAAAACTCAAAACTCAAAACTCAAAATTTCCGTCCGCGGCCACACCGATCTTTGCCTCGGCGATTTGAAATTTGCCGGCAACTCGCAGCGCCGTCGGAAAAACTTCCTACTTTTTCATGGAACGCTTTTATTGAATTGCGACCTTTCGCTCGTCAGCGAATTGTTGCAAATGCCATCGCTTGAACCAGATTATCGTGCCAATCGTTCGCACGAAGAATTTGTGACGAACTTAAATTTACCCGCGCAAAAAGTGAAAGCCGCGCTCGCAAAAATTTGGAACGCAAACGAAGACTTAAAAAATCCGCCGCTGGAAAACATTTCAAAGCTCGCGCTGGAAAAATATTCGACGCGTGAGTGGAATTTCAAATTTTGAATTTTAGACAGAATTAACAGAATGGTCAGAATTTAATTTAAGCTGTCAAACCGAGTTTTTTAATTCTGAATAATTCTGTTAATTCTGTCTAAAAACCTTAAAGCCGCTTCGCCAGTTCCGCCTGGCTCGCCGCGAAAATTTCTTTGTGCAGCGAATGGCCGTGCGCATCAATCGTCACGACGGCGGGAAAATCTTCGATCTCCAATTCCCAGATCGCTTCCGGCGCGCCGAATTCCGCCGCGAAATAAACGTTCCGGACTTTTTTCACGCATTCGGCGAGCACTTGCGCCGCGCCACCGATCGCGTGCAGATACACACAGCCATTTTGCTGGCACGCTTCCGCCGTGCGATCGCCCATGCCGCCTTTGCCGATGACGCCGCGCAAACCAAAATCGTGGATGATCTGGCCTTGATACGGTTCTTCGCGGATGGAAGTCGTCGGGCCGGCGGCGGTGCATTTCCACGAACCATCGTCCTGCTTCATCATCACCGGGCCGCAATGATAAATGATGCCGTCGCGCAAACTGACGCCGGGCGGCAACTTGCCGCCTTCGTGCAAATATTTATGAACCGCATCGCGTCCGGTAAACACGACGCCGGAAATCAAAACTTCGTCGCCGACTTTCAGCGCGCGGATTTTTTCTTCGGTGAAGGGAAATGAAAGTTTCGTCATCTTAAATCCAGTAAATCTGGTTTTTATTCGTTTGGCAATTTATCTATGCTTCACTGAAGACGATGTCAAAACTTGCCGCCTTGAACCTGCTGCCTGCGCCGCGTTCGTTGAAATTGCGCGCCGGAACTTTTCTTTTGCCGAAGCAAAAGCCGCTCGCCGTCATCAAGGTTGTCCGCACACAAAATGCGCCTGCGCAAGCCGAAGGTTACGCGCTGACAATTGATCGCGACGGCGTGAAAATTGAGTTTCGCGAAACCGGCGGCTTGCGCGCGGCAACGGCGACGCTACGGCAATTGTTGCGCGAATATGGACGGCGGTTGCCATTCCTGAAAATCCGCGACTGGCCGGATTTTGCGCGGCGCGGCGTGATGCTGGACATTTCGCGCGGACGCGTTCCAAAATTGGAAACGTTGCTCGACCTCGCCGAAAAAATTTCTGATTTCAAGATCAACGAACTGCAACTTTACACCGAGCACACGTTCGCCTACAAAAAATACAAATCCGTCTGGAAAAGCTGGGGCGCGCTCACGGAGAAAGAAATTCAGATTCTTGATGCGCGCTGTCGCGAACTGGGAATTGACCTCGTGCCGAATCAAAATTCCTTTGGCCACCTGCGCTATTTTCTCGAAGATCCGAAATTAAAAAAGCTCGCGGAAATTTCCGAGCCTTACGAAGACGGTGGCGGAGCCGCCACTGGCAATCGGGAATTTGTCCGCCGCCCGACCACGCTCGCGCCGGATCATCCCGGCACCCTGCCCTTTTTGCGCGGGCTTTACGATGAACTGCTGCCGAATTTTTCCAGCGATTTTTTCAACATCGGCGGCGACGAAACTTGGGATTTGGGCAAAGGCCAGAGCAAAAAACTGTGCGAACAGAAAGGCAAAGACATTGTCTATCTCGACTTTCTGAAAAAAATTCAGCGCGAAGTTTCCGCGCGCAAAAAGAAAATGATGTTCTGGGGTGACATCATTTTGAAATATCCAAAACTGATTCGCCAGTTGCCCAAAAACGTCATCGCGTTGAATTGGGGCTACGAAGCGAATCACCCGTTTGCCCAAGAAGCCGCGCAATTCGCGAAGGCAAAAATTCCATTTTACGTCTGTCCCGGCACATCCACCTGGCAAACGCTGATCGGCAAACATGACAATGCTTTTGTTAATTTGCGTTCGGCAGCAAAGGCCGGAAAAAAATTTGGCGCGATCGGTTTTTTGAACACTGATTGGGGCGACGGCGGACATCCGCAGCCATTGGCCGTAAGCTGGCCATTGTTTGCCGCGGGCGCGGCCTTGGCTTGGAATGCGGGAAATTTTGACGAGGCAAAATTAATTCCGGTTTTGAGCCGCGATGTTTTTGAAGATGCGAACAGCAAAGTTGCCAGCACCGCTTTCAAACTCGGTTTCGCGCATCAAAAGCTCGGCGTGAAAGCATTGAATGAAACGCCGCTCGGAACCGTGATCGCCGCGCCGAAGCCGGAGACGCGGGAATTGTTTTGCCGGAATGGGCTGAAATGGTTTGCCAAAATTCCAACGGAGAAAATCCGGGCAGCATTGAAGGAAATTGAGGCACAACGGAAAAAAATAAATTTGGGACGGCGGCACGCCGTCCCTCCCGAATTAAAAATTCTCGCGCAAGAATTGGATTTGGCGGCGCGCATGGCGGCGGAATCGTGTCATTTCATGCTGTGGCAGCAAGCGGTCGCGACGGGGAAAATTTCGACGGCAAAAAAACTGGCGCAGCGCGGCGTCCGCGAACTTGAAAAATTGGACAAAGATTTCAACGCTTACTGGACTTTGCGAAACAAGGCGACGCCAAAACATTGCTCGCCATTTTTGCAGTGGCGGATCAGTGAGTTAAGGCAGAAGTAAGAATGCAGAATGAAGAAATAATTTAGCGGCGCTAATTTCTTCATCATTCTGCCTTCGGCTTTCTTCATTTGCTTTTCACATCCCACGCGTCGCGCAGGCCGTCGCCGAGAAAATTCATTGCGAGCAAGGTTGTCACCAGCACGCTGCCGGGAAAAATGATCAGCCACCAGTAGATGCGGATGGGATTGATCTGCGAAACACCTTCGGCCATCAGTGTTCCCCAACTCGCCATCGGCGGTTGCACGCCGAGGCCGAGGAAACTTAAAAACGATTCGTAAAGGATGATGGAGGGCACGGTCAGCGCGACGTAGGTGATGGCCACGCCAAAAATATTCGGAACGATGTGCTGGAACAAAATACGCGACGTGCCCGCGCCGAGGGTGCGGCTGGCTTCGACAAAGGCACGCGAACGCAGGGATAAAACTTGTCCGCGCACGATGCGCGCCATGGTGAGCCAGGAAACGGCACCAAGGCCGACAAAGATGAGCGTGACGTGCAATTTGCTTTCGAGCGTGGGCGAATTTTTTACGAAGTGCGACTGGTTGATCAGTTCGCCAAGTGTTTTCAACAGCACGATGACAAAAATAATCGTCGGCAACGAATAAAGTATATCCACAATGCGCATCAAAGCGCTGTCAGTGCGTCCGCCGGCGTAACCGGCGATCGAACCCCAAAGAACGCCGATGACCAGACTGACAATTGCGCCGACGACGCCGACGAGCAAAGAAATCTGCGCGCCATAAAGTGTTCGGGAAAAAAGATCGCGTCCGTGCGTGTCCGTGCCAAACCAATATTTGGCGCTGGGCGGTGCGAATTGAGCATTGGAAAGCTGGTCGGGATTATGAATCTTGGCAAAATCGCCGCCGGAAATTTTCAAGAGCAACGGCCACGCAAGGACGGCAACCAGCAAAAAAATCAGATACCACGCGCTCCAAGTCGCGGCGCGATTCTTTTTGAAACGCCGCCATGCGCGCTGGCCGGGACTGAGATGAAGTTTTGAGTTTTGAGTTTTGAGTTTTGAGTCGGAAGCAACTGAATCAGTTGTTCCGCTGTCAACTTTCAATGCTGAACTCTCAACTTTTTCGTCATTCATATTTCACACGCGGGTCTAGCCAAGTGTAGGCGAAATCCACCGCCAAGTTCAGGCCGATAAGCAAAATTGCATACAGCAGCGAAAGGCCGACGACGACGGTGTAATCGCGATTGAGCGAGCTATTGACGAGAAACACGCCGATGCCGGGGATCTGGAAAATATTTTCAACGATGAACGAGCCGGTCAAAAGATCGGCCAGCATCGGCCCGGCGTAAGAAAGAACCGGCAGCAGCGCGATGCGAAAGGCGTGCTTGAGCATCAGGCTGGTTTCGCCCAAACCTTTGGAACGCGCGGCGGTGACAAATTCGGATTGCGCCGCGCTCAACATCCCTTCGCGCATGATGCGCGCGACTTTGCCGACGAAAAATAATCCGAGCGCGATGCTCGGCAAAACCATGTGCCACGGCGAATTCCATAATGCAACTGGAAACCAGTTCAGTTTCATCGCGAAGACCAAAATCAAAATCGGCGCGATGACGAAACTGGGAATGCAAACGGTGAGGACGGCCAGAAAGCTGCCGACGTGATCCACCCAAGTGGCGCGACCGACGGCGGTAAAAAAACCCAACGGCAATCCGATTCCCATCGCAAACCAAAAAGCCAGTCCGCCAAGCGTCATGGAAACAGGTAAACCTTGCGCGATGATGTCATTGACGGTGTGGTTGCGATATTTCAATGACACACCAAAATCGCCGTGCAGCAGGTCACCGAGATAGCGTCCGTATTGTTTCCAAAGCGGTTCATCAAGATGATATTTGGCTTTGATGTTCCGTTCGATTTCGGGCGAAGCCGGTTTGCGTTCGGTGTCGAACGGGCCGCCGGGCGCGAGATGCACGAGCAAGAATGCCAGCGCGCTGATGACGAGCAGCAACGGAACGGCGAACGCGATGCGTCTTAAAAAATACATTTGCGATGGCAAAAAAATTACGGTTGCGTTTTGATCTTCCGGATCGTCCGCAACGGATGGTCATCGAGCACGTTTTGCCAGATGCCTGCAACCTTGTTGGTGTCGAAATAATTTACGCCGACATAAATGTAAAGCGGAATGATGGGCACATCGTCGTGCACCAAAAGCGTTTCGGCCTGTTGAAAAAGGTTTGCGCGTTTTTGGATGTCCACCGTTTCGTTCGCCGTGTGGATGAGTTCGTCATAACGCGGATTGCTCCAGCCGGTTTCATTGTTGCCGTCGCCGGTGACGAACATGCCGAGAAAAGTGTTCGCATCGTTGTAATCGCCGATCCAACTGGAGCGCGACAGATCGTAATCCATCCGTTGTTGCGTGCCCCAAAAAACCTGCGTTTCAACCTGGCGCAAACTCATATTGATGCCGAGCGCGTCTCGCCACATCTGTTGCAATTCGATGGCGATGTTTTCGTGGATCTTGTCGCCGCTGGCGGCTGCGTTGAAAAGATATTCAAAATGGGGAAAGCCTTTGCCGCCGGGATAACCGGCATCGGCCAGCAGCTTGCGCGCGCGTTCGACATCATAACCCAGACCTTCGGGCGAAGTATAATTTTGCGTGCCGATGGGAACCAACGCGGACGTGATCGGTTCGCCGCCTTTGGTGATTTTTTTTACGATGCGTTCCTTGTCCACGGCCAGCGCCAGCGCCTGCCGCACGCGTGGATCATCAAACGGTTTACGCGTGGTGTTGAAGCGGACAAAATAAGTGCCGAGATAACTGAACGCATGAAAATCAGGACGCTTGAGCAGCACGTCCAGCAATTCGGCGGGTATAAGTCCTTTGTCCCAAACGAGGTCCACTTGTCCGCGTTCGTAAAGGTTCAAAGCCGTGCTGGGCGTTTCGATCGGCAACAAATCAATGATCGCTGATTGCGTATTGGTCGCGTCCCAATAGTTGGTATTTTTTACGAGCCGGATTTTGTCATTGAGCCGCCATGAATCCAGTTCATACGCGCCGGAAACCGGCAACGGCTTGTGCGTCAGCCAATGGTCGCCATATTTTTCAATCGCCTGCTTTGGCACGACGTAAAGCGTCGGAAACGCGCAGAGGTCGAGAAAAAATGCCGTCGGCGAATGCAGTTCGACTTGCACCGTCAATTTGTCCAAAGCCTTCACACCGACGAGCGTTGGATCTTTGATCTTGCCGGTGTTAAAATCTTCCGCGTTCTTGATGTAGTAAAGTTGGCCGGCGTAATTGGAAGCCGTCTTCGGATCGAGTGCGCGCCGCCAAGAATAAACCACATCGTCCGCCGTGATCGGTTCGCCGGTGGACCAGACCAGATTTGTGCGCAGATGAAACGTGTAGATTCTTCCGTCCGGTGAAACTTCCCATTTCTCTGCTAGGCCGGGAACGGCGTGCGCCTTGATCGGTTCCAAACGGGTCAAACCTTCAAACATCCCCTGCACACGCGCATATCTACCTGCGCCACGATGATCGCCGGGTCGAGCGATTCCGGTTCCGCACCGTTGATGATGGTCAGGTCGGCCGGCGGTTCGTGGCGCGAGCAACCAAAAATCAACGCGCATGCTGGCAGTAAAAAAAGAAGACGCGCCCGCAAATAAAATCTGCGGGCGCGTTCGGGAAAAAACATTTTGGCTTGACCGGTTTATTTGTTGGTCGTGGCCGTCGGCGCAGCGTTCGTTGAAAGTAACGGCGTCGAAGCCGGCAAACTGTTTGGGGTCGGCGCCAAGGTTTGAGATGCCGGTTGTGGTGTCACCGAAGTTTGCGTTTGTTTTGCGCCCACGCTTTTCAAAAAGTCCGCTCCGCCCGCGTCGCTGCGATGCAAGCTGTCTTGCAAATATCCTAAAACCAACGCGATCACGATGAACGCCACCGTGCCCCACTTGGTGATCTTCGTCAGCGCATTGCCCGAACCCGCGCCGAACAGCGCATCCGCCGCTCCGCCGCCGAATGCGAGTCCCGCGCCCGCGTCTTTTTTCGGCAATTGCACCAGCACGAGCAGAATCAACAACAGCGAGTTGAGCAACAAAATAACAGTCAATAATCCAGCGATAAAACTCATAAAGTCGAATATTATATGGAATTCTTGATGATGTCAGCAAAACTTCTGGCCTCAAGCGAAGCGCCGCCCACGAGCGCGCCGTCCACGTCGGGCTGGCTCATCAATTCTTTGGCGTTCGCCGGTTTCACGCTGCCGCCGTATTGGATGCGGATTTTTTTCGCGGTCGGCTTGTCGAAAATTTTCGCAAGCAATTCGCGGATGAATGCATGCGCGTCCTGCGCCTGTTGCGTTGTGGCCGTTTTGCCGGTGCCGATCGCCCAGACCGGTTCGTAAGCGATGACCGTTTCCACCGCTTGCTCTTTGCTCAAGCCAGCGAGACTGCCACGCACTTGCGTGTCTAAAACTTTTTCAGTGAGATTGCCTTCGCGTTCAGCCAACGTTTCGCCGACGCAAACAATCGGTTTCAACGAAGCGCCGTGAACGGCGAGCGCTTTTTTCGCGATGAGCGCGTCGGTTTCTTTTTGATATTGGCGACGTTCGCTGTGGCCGAGAATGACGTAGCGCACGGAAAATTCCTTCAGCATGCCCGCGCAGATTTCGCCGGTGTAAGCGCCGAAATTATTTTCGCTCATGTTCTGTGCGCCGAGCTTGATGTTCTTGGATTCCAGAATCGCTTTGGAAACAGATTCCAACGCGGTGAACGGCGGGCAGACCACGATGTCCACTTCCTTCACCGCCGCGAGGTCGCGGCTCAAATCTTCCACCAGCGCCAATGACTCGGCGACGGTTTTGTTCATCTTCCAATTGCCCGCAATGATTAATTTACGTTCTTTGTTCATCTAAATTTTCTTTCTGATTTAAAATTATTTCTCGCTCAACGCCGCGACGCCGGGCAGAACCGCGCCTTCCAAGAATTCCAAGCTCGCGCCGCCGCCGGTGCTCATGAATGTCACCTTGTTGCCGAGGCCGATTTTGTTCAACGCCTTCACGCTGTCGCCGCCGCCGATGATGCTCTTCGCGCCATTTTTCTGCGTCGCTTCCACGACAGCCTGCGCGACGGCATTGGTGCCGGCGGCAAAACGTTCGTCCTCAAACATGCCCATCGGGCCGTTCCACAAAATGGTTTTCGCGCTGGAAATAATCTCGGCGTAATTCGCCGCTGTTTCCGGGCCGACGCTGAAACCTTCCGCGTCATCGGGAATATCGCCGCTAACGGTGCGAATATTGGTGAGATCGTAAACCGGCTTGCCTTTTTTGTTGAGCTTGCCCGAATCAACCGGCGTCGCGATGATCGTGTCCGTCGGCAATTGGAAATTCACTTTCAGCTTCTTCGCTTTTTCTTCCGCCGCGAGCGCCGTGCCTTTATGATCCGGTTCGATCAACGATTTTCCAGTCTTCACGCCGTGCGCCAATTTGAAAGTATAAGCCATCGCGCCGCCGATCAAAATCGTGTCCGCTTTTTCGAGCAAGCGATCAATGACTTTGATTTTGTCGGAAACTTTTGCACCGCCGAGAATGACCACAAATGGACGCGCGGGATTTTCCAATTCGTCGCCGAGAAATTTCAATTCGCGTTCCATCAACAAACCCGCCGCCGCCTTGCCGCCGCGTTTCGTGATGACGCGCGCGATGCCTTCCGTGGAAGCATGTGCGCGATGCGCCGCGCCGAACGCGTCATTCACATAAACGTCCGCGAGCTTCACCAATTTTTCCGCGAACGCCGGATCGTTGGCTTCTTCTTCGTTGTAGTAACGGACATTTTCCAGCAACGCGACCTGGCCATCTTTCAATGAGGCCACGACTTTTTCCGCATGTTCGCCGATGGCATCGTCCGCAAATTCAACCGGTTGACCGAGCAGCTCATGCAATTTGAAAGCGACCGGACGCAGCGACAGCGAGGCTTCGCGCTTGCCCTTCGGACGACCAAGATGCGCGGCCAAAATGATCTTCGCGCCTTTTTCGATCAGCAATTTCAACGTCGGCAACGTTTCCTTGATGCGGGTTTCGTCGTTGATGACCATTTTGCCATCGCGTTCCTCCATCGGCACATTGTAATCCACGCGCACAAAAACGCGTTTGCCGCGAACGTCCAAATCCCGAACAGTGAGTTTAGCCATAAATTAAAAAATTAAATGAGCGCGGAGCGTAGCCGACATGGACTCACCGCGCCAGTTTTTTCGACAAGTTGGTGGATCGAATAACGGATTAAATTTACAACGTCCGGCGGAACAACAACGTCGCCAGACTCATCGCCAGAATGGTGAAAACGGAAAGAAAAATCAGGTCGTGGCTGATCGCCATCAAGCCGGTATTTTTTAAAATCAATTGTTTGAAACCATGCACGGCGTAAGTGAACGGATCTACGATGGCAATGGCTTTCATCCATGCCGGAAAAGATTCGCTCGGATAAACTGCACCGCTCGGAAAATATAAAACCGTATTGAGCATCCCAAAAATCGCGCGCGGCACGAGCGGATCATTCACGCGCACCATGATCAGAAACATCATGCTAATCAGTGAGAGCGAAGTCAGAATCACCAGCACCATCATGCGTAACATGCGTAGCGGATTCAACGGGTCAGGAATGCCCGCGATGATCGAGCCGAGCGTGATCAAAACAATTCCCGCGATGATGGCTTTCGCCGCGCCCGCGAGATTGAAGCCGAGGATCAATTCGAATTTCCGGATCGGCGTGACGAGATAGCCTTCGTGCAAACCACGCGCCTTGTCATCAATGAAAATAATTCCGCCGCCGATCATCGCGGAAACAAAAATCGCCAGCACGATCGTGCCGGGCAATAAATATTGGATATACGGAACATAGGGATAAACTTCGACGACAGCCAAAGTTGCACCGGCAGACATTCGCGGCGTGACGGCGGGCGAATTATAAACCGGCAACATTCCGCCCACGACGGCTTCGAGCGCGGACGAAGAAAATTGATCCGTATTATCTTCGGCGAGCGCGATGCGCGGATTGGCGCCGGCCAAAACTTTGCGCGAAAATTCCGGCGGAATTTCTAACACGCCGTTTATTTTACCATTGCGCAGATCGCGCATCGCGGCGGCCTTGTCGCTGTAATCAATCGTGTTGAAAGTTTTCGCGTTCGCGCCGACGGCCTGGAACATTTCCTGCAATTTGATGGACGGCAACGCGTGGTCTTCGTTCACGACGCCGACTTCGAGATTTTTTATTTTGCCACCAAACGCGTAACCGAGGATGACGAGTTGCACGAGCGGCATGATGATCGAAACGACAACGAGCACCGGACTGCGCCGGAAGTGGCGAAGATCGCGTTCAATGATGGCCCAAACTCGATGCATAAAAATTTTATAAACCGCTGTTGCGTTTCAGCAGAAACGGACTGTCCAT
>JAMFSG010000298.1 GCA_026225155.1 Verrucomicrobiota bacterium | reverse complement strand
TGGTTTCGATTTCTTTTTGCAGTTCCGGCGTCGAAGTTTGGCTGGCGAGATTTTTCAAATCCGCCGCTAATAATTTTTCTTCATCGAGCAAATACAAGCGATGCGCGGACGAAAAGCGCACGTTGTATTGCGTGAAATATTCCAGCGGATTGTCGCCGTAATTGGAAAGCCACGATTCCGTCGCGCCGTCAAAACCGGTCGGCAGGCAGATTTCATTTTGATAAACGCGCCAGGAAATTCCGCTTTCTTCGAGCCGTTCGGGAAACGTTTTCCAACTGACTTGCGTGTCGAAATCCGCGTCTTCGTTGTGCAGATTTGCCTTCGCGGAAATGTCCGGTTTCTCGCGGATCGTGCCGGACCAAAGATATAACCGGTTCGGCGTGGTGCAGGTGAGCGCGGAACAAAAATTCTGGTCGCAGATCGTGAACGCGTCGGCGAGTGCATAATAAAACGGCAGATCTTCGCGGTTGTAAAAACCGAGCGTGAGCGGCATTTGGTCGTAATCGCCGCCCGCGCGCTTGGCCGTGAGCCAGCAGTCGTGTTTGCCGTGATTGCGTGCGGCGACCTGCGATTCGCGCGAGTGCGGCAGCGAACCCATCCAGGTGGCTTTCGTGTCTTTGATGTTGAGGCGAAACGGCGCGAAAGTTTCGCCGGCTTCATTGGTTTGGAGCCACACGGGATTTCCATTCGGCAACGTCATCACGCGTGGATCATTGAAACCGCGCACCCCGCGCAAAGTTCCATAGCAATGATCAAACGAGCGATTTTCCTGCATCAAAATGACGACGTGCTCGGCATCGAGATAAGTGCTGCCCGGCGCGGGATCAATCGCGAAGGCGCGCTGGATCGAAGCCGGCAGCATTTCGGCGATGCCGCCGCCCGCCGCGAGCAGCGCGGCTTTTTTCAGAAAATCGCGACGTGATTCCATCCGCAAAAAATAGATGAGTTTGCCGCCGGCTAACAAATCAAATTATCCGCGAGGCAAAGAATTGACTTTGTCCGCGCAAACCGCAAAATTCTGCGCGAGCCAAATCTTTATGCAACCGATCCAACTTCATTCGATAGATTATACCATCCTGATTGCTTACGTCGCCTTTGTTTTGGGGATTGGCTGGATGCTGGCGCGCTATATGAAAACGTCGGCGGATTTTCTGACGTCCGCGCGCTCGATTCCGACTTGGGTGACCGGCCTCGCATTTATTTCCGCAAATCTCGGCGCACTGGAACTTGTCGGCATGGCGGCGAGCGGCGCGAAATACGGGATTGCGAGCGCGCATTTTTATTGGGTTGGTGCGATTCCGGCGATGATTTTTCTCGCCGTATTCATGATGCCGTTTTATTACGGCTCGAAGGCGCGTTCCGTTCCCGAATATTTGAAAATGCGTTTTGATGAACGCGTCCGTGCGTTGAACTCGGTTGCGTTCGCGGTGATGACGATTTTTGCTTCCGGCATTTCCATCAACGCACTGGCAAAATTGCTGACCAATTTGCTGCCGTGGCAATTCAGTCTGCAAATCGGCGCGCTGCATTTGGGAAGCTACGACGCCTATCTGTGGATTTGTTCCTTCGTGGTGCTGCTCTACGTTTTGAAAGGTGGATTGACTTCGGCGATCTACACGGAAGTTCTGCAATTTTTCATGATCGTCCTCGGTTTTGCGCCGGTCGTTTATCTCGGATTGAAAGACGTTGGCGGCTGGCACGCCATGAATCATTCGCTGCAAGCGGTG
>JAMFSG010000297.1 GCA_026225155.1 Verrucomicrobiota bacterium | reverse complement strand
TTGGTTTTTTCCACGCTGCACACGAACGATGCGCCCAGCGCGTTCACGCGTTTGACAGACATGGGCATCGAGCCATTTTTGATCGCTTCCTCGGTCGAAGCCGTGCAGGCGCAACGCTTGATCCGCACGATTTGTCCGCATTGCAAAACGGAACAAAAAGTGGATCGGGATTATCTCAATCGGATCGGTTTTCCGGCGGCGGACATTGAAACCGCGAAATTCTGGCACGGCGCGGGTTGCGAAAATTGCCGCCAGCAAGGTTATCAGGGCCGCAAAGGGATTTACGAATTGCTGCTCGTCACCGAAGCGTTGCGACCGCTCATCATGAACCGCACGCCGGCCACGACCATCGCGCAACGCGCCATCGAAGCCGGCATGCGCACACTGCGCACGGACGGTTGGAATAAAGTCAAAGCCGGCGAGACCACGATCGAAGAAATTTTGCGCGTCACGCAGATCGAGGAACACATGGATTCGCTGACCGACATAAAATTGCCAGTCGGCGCGCGCCAATGAAATTCGTAATTTGTAATTAAATCATGGCACGCTGGAATTCCTGCAACATTTTGCAAATCGCGCCCGACGCCAAACGGCTCTGGCAGTTCGATGCGAAAGGCGGCGGCTTCGTGCTCGGACGCGAACAGCGCGTGCCGCACGCGGAACAGTTGCCGCCGAAATTTGTCGCCAAAACCTGGAGTTCGTTGTGGCAGCCGAAATTGAATGTCGCGTGGTTGCCGCCGGAAAATGTTTTTCTGCGCGTCGTCGAGCTTCCCGCCAGCAACGCGGATGAGACGTTTTCGATGGTCGAGTTGCAGTTGGAAAAATTGTCGCCGCTGCCCGTCACGCAGATCGTCTGGACGTTTCAGGTTTTGCCGCGTTCGGTGGCGGAGAATTTGCAGACGGTCATCGTCGTCATCGTCGCGCGCAATATCGTGGAAGATTTTCTCGGCAAGCTGGAACGCGACGGCTATCTCGCCGACCGGCTGGAAGTGCCGATGCTCGATCAGCTTGATGCAATTTCCGCGACGGAAGATGGCGCGTGGATTTTTCCGCAAACCATCGGCGGCCAAAACGCCGCGCTGGTCGCGTGGTGGTTCGGCGGCGCGTTGCGGAATCTGAGTTTTGTCGCGCTGCCCGTCGCAGGCGACCGCGCAGTGGAATTAAAAAACCAACTCTCGCACATCGTTTGGTCGGGTGAACTCGAAGGCTGGCTGACGGCGCCGCCGAAATGGCATCTGGTCGCGGACGCGATGAACGCGGCGGAATGGGAAAATGTTTTGCGCACCGGGTTGAATGAGCCGGTGCAAATCATCCCGCCGCCCGCGCCGGTGGATCTGGCCGCGCGCACGGCCAAACGCGCGACATCAGCCGCGAAGGCAAATCTGTTGCCGGGGGAATTTACGGCGCGTTATCACCAGCAGCTGGTAGATCGTTTGTGGTTGCATGCGCTAGGTTATGCGGGCGTGCTCTACGCCGTTTCACTGGTGATTTATTTTTGCGCCGTCGCCGTTTTGGGTTATCGCACGGGCACTGTTGAATCGCAAGTTGCGGCGTTGAGTAATAGTTACACAAACTCGCTGCAACTCGCGGCGCAATATAAAGTTTTGACAGAGCGGCAGCAGTTGAAATACGCCGCGCTGGATTGCTGGAAAATCGTGGCGGACCAATTACCGCAGACGGTCACGCTGCAACGCTTCAGTTTTGCGGACGGACAAAAACTCACCTTGAGCGGCACCGCGCCGCCGGATCAAGTCACCACACTGTTCGATTTCAACACGGCGATGCAAAAATTAAAAGTGAACGGCCAGTTTGTGTTTGATCAACAGAGTATTGAGCCGATCAGCCCGAAATTGCTCAACCCGACCACCGAGGGCTGGAATCTGGGTTTGCAATTGCTGCACACGGAAACGGAGCCGCAATGAAAAAATATTTCGCCCATTTGCAGCCGATGGAACGCCGCCTCGTGATCGGCGTGGCGGTGGTGGTTTTTCTTGTGCTGAACTGGTGGCAGGTCTGGCCGCATTTTTCAGATTGGGGCAATTTACGCGGGCGGATGGATGACGCAAACCGCAAATTGAAATTATACCAGACGGCGTCGGAGCAGATTCCAAAATTGCGGGCGCAGGTGAATACCTTTGAGAGCGAGGGCCAAGTCGTCGCGCC
>JAMFSG010000296.1 GCA_026225155.1 Verrucomicrobiota bacterium | reverse complement strand
CGGCCGGCGTGAACGTGTCCGAAAAATCTGGGCCGAAACTGTCGTCTTCATCCAATTCAAAACTTGGATAGTTATCGTAATCCAACGTCACATACATTCCGCTCGTGATGGAATTATTCGGCGCGCCAAAAAAAGTCGGCACGCCAAAATCTTCGTCGCAATCCTGGCACGGCGACGGCGCATCGGGATTTTGTTTGAAGCCGCCGACTTGCAACACATTTTTCCGGAACGGCACGTCGCCCAATTGCGTGAGGATGCTCATCGAAGCCATGAAGAACGAGCCGCCGCCGTTCAAATAATTTTGAATCATCGTTTGTTGCTGCGCGTTGAGCGTGTTGTTCGTCGCGGATGGATCGGGCAAGCCGTCTTCGTCCACGCCGTAGTTGATGATGTCGTCGGTCGTGCGCCAGATGACGATTTGAAACGGCTGCAAATCCGCGAGCGTCGGCGAACCGCGATCGGTCACTTTCCAAAAACTGTAATTGAAACCGGCGGCGGCGATCGCGTTCGTATAAACGCTATCAGGAATCACGGTTGAACCATCGGCGTCTTCCGCCGCCGTGTCGTAATCGTCCACCATCAAAACGGTCGGCGTCGCGACGGCAATGAAACTGAAATACGAGCCGGAATTATTTGCGGTCGCGGTGTTGCCCGCCGGATCGGATGAGCTGACGTAAAAATAATAAGTCCGTCCCGCGACGAGTCCGCCGATTTTAATCGAATGGCTCGTGACCAAATCAGAATTGGTGACGGCGGAATTCAGATTCAAAACATTCGTGCCGAAATGCACGATGGAATTGGCCGGCTCGCTGGTTTGCCAGGTGATCGTGATGACGCCAAGATCCGTCGTCACCGCGACGTTGCTCAAAGTCGGTGCGATCAAATCTGCCGTCGCCGTCGCCGTTCGCAACGTGCTGGAACTGTCGGTATAATCGGCTTCAATCGTGTCGCCGTTGTGGATTTCCAATTTGCCATCAACGGTTGCTGTGCCAGTCACAGTTGTTACCGCGCCTGTGAACGCTCCGTAATTTCCAGCCGCCACAAGCGCGTAAGTTTCGCCCGCCGGTTCGGTCGAACTTTTCACGAGCACATTCACGGATGCGTTCGCCGCTTTCGCCGCATCAAAAACTTCCACGTTGATGACGCCGGGCGCGGTGTAATTCGTGCGATCGAGCAAAATGATTCCGCCATTCGGTCGTGCGAGATCGCCGGAAACGACGAGCGCAAAATCCTGGTCAATCGCCGCCGTGTCCAGCCGCGCGTCTTCGGCGACATTGCTCGCACGCACGCGCACGAGATAATCGCCGGGAATCGGATGCGAAAGATTCACGCCTTCGACATTATTGATCGTATCGGGCGACGGCGCGTTCGGCACGGATTCGCCGCCGGAAAATTGATTGCCGCGATACAGCGTTCCGTCCGGCGCGACGACTTCCAAATCCAGATCATTCACGAGCGCCGGAATCGCGCCCGGAAATCCCGCGACATCCGTGTAAGCCAAAATAATTTTCAATGGCTCACCCGAACTGCGGACGATCGCGTGCTGTTCATAAACTTGTCCGCTCGTCAGCAAAACGGTTTGATCGAGAAATTGAAAATAGCGCGGCGCATCGTTGAAATTGGTGACAATGAGGTTCGTCAACGTCACGCGGCCCCAGCCTTCGTCGTTGTTCGGAATCGGTCCCGGTCCGCCGTTTGCTTCGTCGAGTTCTTCGGCGGAATTGATCAACGCCGCTTTGACGAGCGCGGGCGACGGAATCGCGTTCGTATGCAAACTTTTGTAATACTGCACAAAAATTGCCGCCGCGCCCGCCGCGTGCGGACCGGACATGCTCGTGCCGCCCATGTAAACGTAATAATCATCAATCGCGCTCCACGCGATGGACGCTTCATCAGGCGCGACCGAAGAAGCGAGCGACGCGATCCAAGTTCCCGGCGTCACCAAATCCGGTTTGATGCGGCCGTCTTCGGTCGGGCCGCGACTGGAAAAATCTGCCATCGTGTCCGAACCGTCCGCGTAAAGGCCGTAAGTTTCCGCGAGCGTGCCCGGCGTATTTTCCGACGCGCCGGTAGCGATGACATTTTTGCCCGAAGCCGGACTGTCCATCGTTTCTGAACCCGGACCGGCGTTGCCCGCGGAAAATTCCAAAATGTAAGGTTGATCGCCCGGCGTGCCGGGATCGGCGTCGCGCACCAATTCATCAAACGTCGCCGCATCAATATCGTAAGCGCCTTGCACATCATTGCCCCAACTGTTCGCGCCGATCTGCGAACCCGCGCGCACGCCGTCCGTCGTCAACGTCGTGTCGCTCGGAAACGGACTGACCTCGTTCGCGTCCTCGTCAAAAATACGTTCGATAAAAAGACTCGCGCCCGACGCGACGCCGAGTCCGTAAAATTGTCCCGTATCCGGATCGGTTTCGCCGGTGGCCGCATTGCCCGCGACGATGCCCGCGCAATGTGTGCCGTGGCCATAACCATCCGAGCCGTCCGTCAGTTCGCCGTAAAATTGAAAGCCTTTCACGCGACCGCGCAAATCGGGATGCATCGTGTTCGTGTTGCCCGTGTCCAAACCCGTGTCCGCCACGCAAACCGTCACGCCGCTTCCGTCGAAACCCATCTGTTCCGTGACCGTCGGCGTGGCGACTTGGCCGTCATCGCCGCCGACAATTTTTGATGCCGCTTCGTCCACGAGTTTTCGTTTCGGCGCGGATTCAATCCACAGCACGGAATCCGATTGCGCCAGCGCGGACAAATTTGCGAGTTTCAATTCGCCGCGCAAAACTGTGCCCAAACGCAAACTGCTTTCGTGCTGAATCGTTGCGAACAAAGATTTGACGCTGGCGATTTCCGCCGCCGTCGCTTCGGGCGAAATCAAGACATTGATGTTCGTCGTCACGTTTTGATTTTTGAGCAACGCGTTATTTGCAAGCGCCGATAATTGCGGATGGATTTTGTAATTCGCCGAATACGCACCGACGTAGCGAACAAAACTTAAAGCTTGAATCGTTTGCGGCGAAATATTTTCCAACCGCGCGATGAAGGCGTCGTCGGGAACGTATTGAATTAATTTCACGCCAAGTGCCTGCAATTGCGCGCGTTCCGCCGCCGACAAATGATTTTCAAATTGAATCAGAAAAAGCCCGGACGCCGGAATTGCGGCGGTGGAAATTTTTGACTGGGCGGCATTTTTTGCGGATGGAGTCGTGGTGATCAAACCGTTGCGCAAATGGATTTCCTTGGTTTGACCAAAGCTGGAAATGCTCATCAAAACAAAAGCAGCGGTCAGGGCAAGGCCGCCAGCACGGAACAAGCTACTGGGTTTCATCTTGCGACAATACGCCGTGAATGCGCTTTCAGCAAGTGACATAGCGGCTCGCAATTTTTCCGCGCCGGTGTAATGTGAAAGCCATGAACGACGATTTGCAAAAACGCATCCAGGCCGCGCTCGCCAATCCGCAGAACATGGGCGAGATGACCGGCGCGGATTCCATCGGCACCGTCGGCAATGCCGATTGCGGCGAGATGTTGCGGCTCTGGGTGAAGTTCAAAGAGCAGAACGGCAAACGCGTTATTGACCGCGCGACGTTTCAATCTTTTGGCTGCGAAACGGCCATCGCCGTCGCGAGTCTGGCGACGGAATTGATCCGCGGCAAAACCGCCGAAGAAGCGCTTGCACTAAAAACCGAAGAACTCGCAGGCGAACTTGGCCCGTTGCCGCCGATGAAAATCCATTGTGCGCAACTCGTCGAAGGCGCGCTGCGTTCCGCGCTCGAACCGGAAAAAGCGGAAATAAAAATTGAAAAAATTTCCACGCCCAGTTCCGGCACAAATCTACTCGACAGTTTTTCCAAACCAAAAGAAGGCGTGAAGCTGACGTTTTTGGATTAGAAGTTTGTCACACGGAGACACAGGGCACACAGAGGAAAACAATTTAGAACGAACTTTGGATGCCAGAAATTCTCTGTGTCCTCTGTATCTCTGTGTGACAAAACTAGACCGACTTTTCTTCTTTCAAATTTTTCAACGCCGCCACCGCCGCGTCGCTTTCGGCGGCTTTTTTGCTTTTGCCGGAGCCGCGCGCCAATTCCAATCCATCGTGCAAAACGGCGCAGATGAAATTGCGGTCGTGATCCGGGCCGTCGGCAGAAATGAGTTGATACTGCGGCGCGCTCGGCGATTTCGATTGCAGCAATTCCTGTAATTCACCTTTGGGATTTTCGATGCCGCTGGGCAAAGTCAGTTCGCTGATTTCGGCGGCGAATTCGCGCAAAATAAATTCGCGCGCGACGTCAAAACCGGCGTCGAGAAAAATAGCGCCGAGCAAAGCTTCAAACGCATCGGCCAGCGCGGACGCGCGTTCGCGGCCGCCGGTGTTTTCTTCGCCGCGACTCAAAATCAGGTGCGCGCCGAGGTCGAGCGCTTTTCCGTGCGCGGCGAGTGAAACGGCGTTCACCAATTTTGCGCGCGATTTGGTCAACGTGCCTTCGTCGGCATCGGGAAATTTTTCATAAAGCTCGCGCGAAAGCACCAGGCCGAGAACCGAGTCGCCGAGAAATTCCAATCGCTGATTGTGTTGCGACGGCGAATTCGCTTCGTGCGTGATGGACGGATGCGTGAGTGCGAGGCACAGAAAATTTTCGTCGCGGAATTTGTAGGCGAGACGGATTTGAAGCTTGGCAAAATCAGATAGGGAAATCGGAGTCATATTAAGCCAAAAATTAGCAACCAAGGAATTACTAAAGACAAAATTAAAATACTAAATTGAATTGCTATAAAAATTAACCCGATTTTTTTGCGATGTTTGCGAAGGCTGATACCACAAATCAATGTCCCGAGCCACGTTATCAACAGCGTCAAACCAACCGGTTCCATGTAAAACCGAAAGGCACGCAGATTATCTGAAATCGCGAAGAAACAAATAACACCAAAAGCAGAAATGCTTAAAATTGCACAAATAGAGCCAATTATAATTATCCAGCGAACCCAATGCACTTTTGGATTTGCCGAATTCATGATTACGCAATTGGCTGCGGCATTGTTTCATTTTCAGCCACGGAATTTTCCACCGCAGCCGGAACTAAATTTTCATTCGCTGTCGTCGGTGGATTTAATCCATGCTCCAATAAATTCGCGACGTCTTGCTGGACTTGTTCGAGTTGATCCAAATGCAAATCGGGATCGGCGATGGTGAAAATGTCGCCGGTCTTCGGATGTTCGTAAACGAAGATGCGCTGGCCGTCGCGCTTGATTTGCTCTTTCACTTTCAGCAGCCGTTTGCGTTCGAGCATGACGGCGAGAATGTAGGCGGCGGGCGCGTGAGCCGGATCGTTTTGCTCGATGAGTTTGCGCAGCAGCGTTTCGGCGGTTTCTTTTTGGATGGCGTCAACGACGGGCGGCGGCACTTCAAAAATTCCCTGCCAATGCGAAATGAAACCGGCGCGGCTGGTCGCGTTCGTGGCGAAATTTTTCTGCCAGCACGGCTCGCAAATATCGGAGCGGCGCAGGCCGGCTTTTTCGTCGAGCAGGATGGTGTGATACGGCTGTTTGTCGGCAAACGGCTGCGTGCACGCTTCGCACGCGTGGGCGCGGGACTGGATGTTCCATTCGTTCATGGGCAAAGGATTTTTACACGAATTTCACAAATTGGCACGAATGAAAAAACGCGCACGAAAAATTTTTACAGAAGGCCACGAAGAAAACGAAGTTCAAATAAGGAAAGCAGGAACACAGGAAATTCCTTCATTCTTGCTTTCCTAATTCAAACATAACTTCGTTCCCTTCGTGGCCTTCTGTCGAATTTTTATTTCTTGCTCTGATACATCGCCACGAGTGCCGCGCCGATGGCTTGGGAAAGTTCGCCGAGCACGGCGGGAATGATCTTGATCGTGTCGCGTTGCGGCGGCCAAAGATACGGCTTGGCTGTCTCGCGGATGATGCGCAGATAACGCTCGCGAAACGCATCGGTGGTCACTTCGGTATCCATCAATCCACCGCCGATGACCATGATGCCGGCGTCCAGCGTCATCGAAAGATTCGCGACGAGTAAACCCATGACGCGCGCTTGAAAATCAAAAATTTCCACTGCGAGCGGATCGCCTTGTTGCGCGCGTGTGCGCAGCGAAAAAGCTTTTTCTTTCGGTGTCGCCGGCGACTTGGCGAGTTCGTGGTCGGGATAATTCTTTAATTTTTCCACAAGCAATTGCGGCAGACCCGAAAGTGTCGTATAAGCTTCGTAACAGCCCCAATCGCGACCGCAGCCGCAGGAAAACGGTTTGCCGGTCAAGCCCAACAAATGCACGGGCGCCGCCGCGTGGCCAGTTTCGAGACCGGCGAGCGTATCGCCATCGAGCGGCAAGCCGTTGGCATCCACGAACGCGCAGCCGAGGCCGGAACCGGGCATGAGCATGGCGACGGTCGTGCGCGTTTTGCCGCGGGCGATCTGCGCTTCCGCCACGCCGCCGAAATTGCCGTCGTTGCCGACGATGAGCGGCATCGCGTGGCCGACCTGTTTTTCCAACGCGTTTTTGTAATCCGTATAAACATCCCAGCCGGCAAAACTGGCGGGCAGATTTGGCGTCTTGCTGAAAACGCCGTAACGTTCATAAGGTCCGGGAATCGAAAGCCCGACGCCGGCGACCTGTTCCCATTGCAGATTATTTTGCGCGAGAAATTCCCCGACGCCCGCAATCCACGCTTGGATGACCGCCGCGCGACCGTTCTCCGAACTGGTGGAACGCTGCAACACTTTATGGGTGACGATTTCGCCATTATCCCAGACCGCGCAAAACTTGGTGGTGGTCGCGCCGCTGTCCGTGCCGATGAAAATTTTTCGATTCATGAATGTGAAAATGATTGCGCGTCAAATTGCGGATTATGCCGCCAAAGGCAAGAATTATTCGCGTTTCTCACTTGATCCAAGTGTTTCAACGCTTGCAAAACTGATTTGCCAATTTATGTTTCCATCAGGATGAAAACTGAATTCGCACCGCTCTTCAAACTGGGTCGCGCCGAACGGCTCGAGCTGGTGGAAGATCTTTGGGACAGCATCGCGGAAGAAGATGCCGCTTCGCCGGTTTCGGATGAAAAGCGCGCCGAATTGCGTCGTCGCAAAGAGCAATTTCAGCAGCATCCGAATTCCGGGCGCACTTGGGCGGAAGTCAAAAATCACGCCCGCGCAAAATGATCGAGCGGGTCATTTTCACGCCCGAAGCCGATGATGACATCGCGGAAGCTTACAATTGGTATGAAAGCCGTGAACCTGGCTTGGGCGAAGAATTTCTCCGTTGTCTCGAAGCCAGGATTCTAACCATCCAACGTCAGCCGGAAATTTATCGCGTGGCCGTGGATGAATTTCGCCGCGCATTCTTGCGACGTTTCCCCTACGAGATTTTTTACGAGCCAACCAAAGGCGTCATTGTCATCTATTCCGTTTTTCATTGCTCGCAAAATCCGAAGAAGTGGCGACAACGTCTTGGTCATTAATGAGCCGTTGTTAATTACCCATCGCATGACTCCGTTCGAAACATTTTCAAACCTGCTCCGCGCCGACGCGCCCGTGCTTTCGCTCGCGCCGATGCAGGATGTGACGACGCTGGCATTCATGCGCGTCATCGCGCGCTACGGCGGGCCGGATGTTTATTGGACGGAATTTTTTCGCGTGCACGACGTTTCGCGGCCGGAAAAATGGATTCTCGATTCCATCACCAAAAATCCGACCGGCAAACCCGTCATCGCGCAGATGATCGGCAACGACATTCCCGCGCTCATCCGCACGGCGAAGGAATTGCAACATTATCCCGTCGCCGCGATTGACCTGAATCTCGGCTGCCCCGCGCCGATCGTTTATCGCAAATGCGCCGGCGGCGGACTGTTACGCGAACCTCAACGCATTGACGCAATTCTCGGTGCATTGCGCGACGCGGTGAAAATTCCGTTCACGGTGAAAACGCGGATCGGTTTTGAATCGCCGGCGGAATTTGACGCGCTGCTGAAAATTTTTGCGAAACATCCGATTGATCTGCTCACCGTCCACGCGCGCACCGTCACGCAAATGTATCGCCCCGGCGTCCGCTACGATCTGATCGCGCAGGCCGCGCGCGAATTGAAATGTCCCGTGTTCGCGAACGGCAATGTTTTCAGCGCGGCGCAAGCGCAACAATTATTGGCCGAAACCGGCGCGCGCGGCTTGATGATCGGTCGCGGCGCGATCCGCAATCCGTGGCTGTTCGATCAAATCCGCGCGCAGCTTCGCGGTGAAAAAATAAAACTGCCGACCGGCCGCGACGTTTTGAATTACATCCGCGAACTTTGGGAAAACGAAATCACGCCCGGCGTGAAAGAATTGTCGCAAGTGCAGCGCATGAAAAAATTCATGAACTTCATCGGCGAAGGCGTTCCATCACCGGAAAAATTTCTGCACGAAATCCGCCGCGTAGAAACGATCGCCAATTTTTTCCGCATCTGCGAAGAATTTTTGGATAACGAAGAGCTGATGGAGTTAGAACCGAAAAATCTTCAGCCACAGATTTTCACAGATGAAACACAGATTTGATTCAGCCAGTTTTTATCTGTGTAAATCTGTGTGCATCTGTGGCCAAAAAATCATTTTGCCTTCACGCCAAATTCGCTCGCGGCTGTGATTTTCTCCAAATCGCCGGCGTAAAATTGTTTGCGGTATTCTTCGTTTTCGAGCAGGTGTTGATTGCGCGTTTCCTTGTCACGGCGCAGGAGAAATTTCAGTTCTTCCAGATTTTTTGACCAGCAAAAGCCGTTGAAAAATTCCGCGCCGGCGAACTGGGTTTTGTAAAGCGCGCGTTCGGAATAACAGGTGCCGAGATACAGATGCGCGCAGCCGCGCCCGGCGAAAAGTTCCGCCGCCGAGGTCATCATGAACATGCCGAGATTGCGCGCGTAATAATTCAAATCATAAAACGCGTAGTAATAATATGCGAGCGTCGCGGCTTCGACATACAGCGTCGCGACGCCGATTTCCGCGCCGGTTTTTGTGTCCGTGAAAACGAGCAGATGCGAGATGATCGGCGTGCTGAAAAGCGAATCGAGCCGTTCGTAAGTCATCGTGTCCTTGCCGAATTTCACGTCGGCGTAGATCTTGAAAAATTCGCGGCGGGCGGGCGTGTAATCAAATTTTTCGCGCGGCACGAGTTCGACGTTGACGCCTTCGCCTTTGCGCAAAATGCGCCGGTTCTCGGACGACAATTCAAATTTTTCCAAATCCACGCGGATGTGGCGACAGAGATAAAAACGGTCGAGCTGGCGCGTGGACGGCAAAAATCCGGCGTTGAAAATGGCCGACGGTTTTTCGCCCGTTTCCGGCACGGCCCAAATGGCGTAAGGAAATTGATAATGCGCGTAGTCGGAATTTTGTTCGGAGAAAAGGAGTTTCATGCGAGTTGGCGTGAATCGTTGAATGGCTAAATCGTGAATCGGATTTTTCGCTCCGCAAAAAGCCGATGTAACGATTTGCTATTCACGATGCAACGACTCAAAAGTGCGAACAGGTTGTTCATTTCGTTGCCAGTGTTCCAATTTTTTGCGCCGTGATTTTACTGTTCACATTTTTTCTCCGCAGCCGCAAACGCCAGTTCGTCAGCACGTCGTAGGTCACAGAATTTTTCAGTTTCGCGATGTCGCGCACGGTGATTTCGTCGGTGCCTTGTTTGCCCATCAAAACGGCTTCGTCCCACATTTGCGCCTGCGGAATATCCGTGATGTCCACCATCAATGCGTCCATCGCGATGCCGCCGACGAGCGGCGCGCGCTGGCCGTGGATGAGCGCGCAGCCTTCGTTGCGCACGCGCGGAAAACCGTCGCCGTAACCGATCGGCAAAATCGCGATGCGCCGTTCGCTCGTCGCCGCGTAACGCATGCCGTAGCCGACGACTTCGCCGGGTTTCAATTTTTGGATCGCCGCGATCTTTGCCTTCACGGACATCACCGGTTCGATGCCGGAAATGCGCCGGCAAACTTGCGACGGGAAAACGCCGTAGGTCAAAATGCCCACGCGCACCATGTCGCGATGCGCGTGCGGCAGATCCAGAAAACCGCCGCTGTTGCAAGTGTGCTGCAGCTTGACGAAAATTCCATTTTGTTTCATCGCCGACAAAACTTCGTCGAAACGCGCGAGCTGGAGATTCGCAAAAGTCTTGTCCGTTTCGTCCGATTGCGAAAAATGCGTCATCACGCCTTCGAGCGACAATGATTTTTCCGCGAGCACTTTTTCGATGAGCGGCAACGCTTCGTCCCAGCGCACGCCGTAACGGCTCATGCCCGTGTGGATTTTGACGTGCACCGGAATTTGTTTGCCGAAATCCGCCGCGATCTTGGCGAGCGCGCGAACATTGTGCGGTTCGTTCACGCAAACGGTCAGATCATGCGCGACGCACCATTCGAGTTCGGCGTGCTGCCTTTCACCGAGCAACAGCAACGGCGCGATGATGCTGCCGTCGCGCAAGTGCATCGCTTCTTCGAGCGTGCTCAAGCCAAAACCCCACGCGCCTTCTTCGACCGCGACGCGTGCGACATCGAGCGCGCCGTGGCCATAAGCCTCGTCTTTCACGACGGCGAGCAATTTCACCGCGCGCGGCAAATCGGCGCGGATGAGTTGCAAGTTGCGGCGCAATTTACCGAGGTCAATCTCGGTCCACGCCGGCCGTTGCGGAAAATTTTCAGAATGTAAATTCATCTAACGCCGAAAAGTTTTACCGTGAAATACGCCAAACACACGAAAAATTCAGAACAAAATTTTGAATGATGAAATCAGGAAACAAGAAACAGATTTTCCTGCCTTCCTGCTTTCCTTATTCGCCTAAATGTTTCCCGGCGGCCACAAGCTTTGCCCGACATCGGTGCGGAAATAGCTGCCGACGACACGAAGTTTGCGGATGTTCGCGTAGGCTTTGGCGATCGCCGCCTCCAGCTTCGGCGCGAGCGCGATCACGTCCGCGATGCGCTGGCCGGTGGAAAATAATTTTCCATCCGCGCCGCGCGCAACCTCGTTCCACCAAACGTCGCAATCAAATTTGCCGTCCACTTCCAACGGCAGTTGCGGCCCGCGCACTTGCGTGAACGGGTAGCCGTAACCCGCCAGTGTGAGCGAACAGCCGAAATTTAATTTTTCGTGGAAGGACAATTTCAACTTTTCATTCCGCGCCGTTTTCAAAATGGTTTCCGCCGGATTTTTCAGCATCCGCAAAATCATCGGGCCGGACGTGACGCCGATGCGAATGTTATATTCGATGACGTGCCAGCGGCCATCGCGTTTGATCGCCGTAACTTGCAATGGTCCGTTGAATTTTGCTTCGCGCAACCACGGCAGCAACGGATGCAACAATTCCCGCGCGAGGCCGTATTTGTCGTTTTCATCGCGCTCGATGAGTCCGCCCAACGGGGCGCCGGCGACGATGCCGAGATTGCCGTTGAACGCATATTTATATTCCTGGTTCGTGACGAGCGAATGGATTTCACCGTCGCTGATGAGCGCGATGTGGCCGGCTTCGGCGCGACCCAAATATTCCTGCAAAAAAACGCCCTCGGCATAATTCACATTGCGCAACCACGCGCGCGTGTCGGCGACGGTCTCGCACAAAATCGTATGAATCGGGCTCGTCGGCGAGCAGAGCGGATTTTTGATGACGAACGGCTGCGGGTTTTTGGCGAGAATTTTTTCCGCTTCAATCCGGTTGGACGCGACGAACGATTTGGGAAATGGGATTTTGAATTTTGCGCACAGCTCGCGCGCGAAATCCCGTTCGCGCTCGATGCGCATCGCTTCGCCGGTCGGCGAAAAAATCCCGACGCCGGATTTCAGCAAGTCGTCCGCCCACGGCTGCATCGCCCAATCAATGGATTGCGGGATGACGACCTCGATTTTATTTTTCTTGATAAGCGGAACCGGACTTGGAAAGGCGTTGCGCGGAAAAGTTTTGCCGACGAGTGACGGCGCAAAATGCCCGTAATCACGGGTCAAATACGTCGAAGTTTTCGCGCCCGCATCCGCCAGCGTCTGCCCGATGCTGTGCGCAAACGAGCCGACACCCAAGACCATCACGTTGGCGGCGGCTTTTTTATTTTGAATTTTTCGCAGCATCAAATTTTATCCAGTCTTTCGGAAAATTCCGTCGGGCGCAACAAAACCATTCTTGGCCATTGAGGAAGAAAGCCGGAGAAAATTTCCTTTCTTTCAGCGCGTTTTGAAATGTGCAAACATCGTTTCATGGCTGATGAAAAAATTCCGGAGCGCAATTACCGGTGGCCGTGGTTCGTGCTAGCGGGAGTGGTGCTCGGCGTCGTGCTGATGATTGTCTGGGTGGGCTACGCTGCGCTCCGTGAAAAAGAGGAACGCAATTTCAGCGCGCCTTTGCCGGCGCAAGGTCGTTGACGGTTTGAATCAAGCCGGACTCATTGGTTCTTGCCTAGCAGCGTTGGTAAAACGGATTTGCCGTCGCCTTTTTCCGGCAATTTGGCGTAGCCGATGTCCGCGACGGTGGGCAGAAAATCCGCCGCTGACCAGCGAAAGTCACTGACTTGCCCGGCGGGGATATGGCCCGGCCACCAGACAATCATCAGGGCGCGTGGATTGCCATCGCTTGGGACATCCGCCGACGTGCGGAAAAAATCCAGCTTTGGATCCGTAAATTTTTCCGGCGCGGCGCTGCTGCTGAAGAAAATGGCGACGTTGTTCGTCAGCTTATATTTTTCCAATTCTTCAAACAGCCGTCCGATATCACCGTCCAGACGCGTGATGAGCGCGGCTCGATTTTTCGCCGCCTGCGGCCAGGGTTCGTCGGAATACGGCGCATCGCTCGGCACGGGAAAATCATCCTGGTTCAAAGTGGCGGAACGTGGCGCAGGCACATTCATGAGCAGAAAGAACGGACGGAAATGGTTGAACTTGTCCGGCTGGTTGATGCGGACAAAATTCTGCATCGCGGTGACGAGGAGAAAGTCCGGCAGATATTTGCCTTTTTTGCCGTCCATATTGTCATAAATCATTTCGTGGCCGACATAATCCGAGACCGTTCCGTTCGTTGGGTTGAAAATGGAACGCGGCGCATATCGCCAAAGATGATCGGGGTAATAATTCCGGCCTTCGTCGTCATTCAAAAAGCCGGCGAACCCATCAAAACCCTGCGTCCACGGCTGCGCGCCCAGATTCCATTCACCGAAAAGTCCGGTGCGGTAACCCGCGTTTTTGAGGACTTGCGCGACATTTTCACTTTGGCTGGCGGCGAGATTTTTGCCAGTCATCAATGTTGATTGCGCTACGATCATGTTCGTATCGCCGGGCGAATAATTATTGAAGCGGATGCCTTCGGCGGCGAGCTTGTCCAAGTTTGGCGTCTGAAAATTCGTCTGGCCGTAACAACTCAAATCGCCGAAACCGAGGCCGTGGCATTGGATGAAAATGATGCTCGGACGACGTAGAATCGCCACCCGTGCGTGGACATTGGTGAAAATGGAAGCAAGGCTCGCATCATCAGCACGGGCGGCAAAGTTGAACGCAGGCAACGCGGCCAAGATGACCGGCAAAAAGTTAAGGCGAAAAATCTTCATCTGTGAACTTGGATTCTGGAAAGGCCGGGGCGTTCAAAGCAATTCTTTTATTTGCAAAAGAAATTCGGCCACGCACACGGTTCAATCTAAAATATTCCGTCTCGTTGCCGGTTTTCCATTTGATGTTGCAGCCGATGCCGGGAATCTATTTTTCGGCAACGGATTTTCCCGCGAGCAATGCCGGCGCATTTTTGAAGTCGGCGAGACAACGGATTACTGCGAAACGATGGCCAACAAATTTCCAATAACGGATATATTCGTGTTCCTGAATTTGATTTATCCAAACAAATGAGTTAAAGAAATTTGATTATTATTTATGTTACAAAAAAATGATGCCGCCCCCGATTTTACATTATACGCCACGCCCGACCAGAAATTGAGCCTGTCTGAATTCAAGGGCAGCAAGAATGTGATCCTCGCTTTTTATCCGGCCGACTGGAGCCCGGTGTGCAGCGACCAAATGGCATTATACAACGAGATGCTGAAATATTTTGAAAAATACCACGCCACGGTCTTGGGCATTTCGGTGGATAGCAAGTGGTGTCACTTGTCCTTTTCGCAATCGAGGAAGCTGCATTTTCCGCTACTCGCCGATTTTGAGCCCAAAGGCGCGGTCGCCAAAGCTTACGGCGTTTACGACGCGGTCGAAGGCGAATGCAAACGCGCGCTTTTTGTGATCAATAAAAATGGTCTTATCGAGTGGAGTTATCTCTCGCCCACCGCCGTCAATCCCGGTGCCGATGGCATTTTGGAAGCCTTGGAAAACATAACTTAATTCTTCACCTTAAATGCTATGTCACTAAAACCACCAACCAGTTCGAGCGACCACGCCGAAGGTAACTTGAAAGCCAAATTGGAAATCGTCGAGTATGGCGATTATCAATGCCCTTATTGCGGCGCCGCTTATCCCGTTTTGAAAGAACTGATGAAAGAATATGGCAGCGCGATAAAATTCGTGTTCCGGAATTTTCCTTTGTCCGAAATCCATCCTGAAGCACGCATCGCGGCCTTGGCGGCGGAAGCGGCGGCCTTGCAGGGAAAATTTTGGGAAATGCACGATGCCATTTACGAACATCAATCGCAGTTGGACGAAAGTTTTTTGTTGGGTTTGGCCAGGAAAATTTTACCCGACGCCGACCAATTCAAAACCGACATCCAGAAAGAATCTTTGGCCAATAAAGTGGACGGCGATTTTGAAAGCGGCATGCGCAGCGGCGTGAACGGCACGCCGACTTTTTTTGTGAACGGAAAAAAATTTGATGGCAGCGCGGAAAATTTATTGGAATTGATCAAAGAAAATGCAAGTTGAGCAATCGCGTTGCGCCATAATCCAACATCTAACAATCCATCAATCCGCCAATCCCGTCGGCATTATCGAAATGGCTCGTAAATCGTATATCGTAAATCGTAAATTTGGCCGTGCCAAAAAACATTGTTTATTTCGATCTCGAAACGCAGAAGTCCGCCGATGAAGTGGGCGGTTGGGGCAACATTTCCAAGATGGGCATGAGCATCGCGGTGACGTGCAGCAGCGCAACGGGCGAATACAAGATTTACGGCGAACCGCAGATGGACGCGCTGCTCAAGGAATTACAACGCGCGGACCTCGTCGTCGGCTTCAACAATTTGCGCTTCGATTACGAAGTGTTGCACGGTTACACGTCGTTTGATTTAAGCCAGCTGCCGACGCTCGACATGCTCGTCGAATTGCAGAACACGTTGAACCATCGCCTCTCGCTCGACTCGATCGCGACCGCGACGTTCGGCGTGGAAAAAACGGCGGAAGGTTTGCAGGCGATCCGCTGGTTCAAGGAAGGCAAGCTCGCGGAGATCGCCGAGTATTGCTGCTACGACGTGAAGATCACCAAGCTCGTGCATGAATACGGCGCGCATCACCGGCAATTGCATTACAACAACCGCTTCGGCAAAAAAATGACCGTGCCGGTGAAGTGGTGAATTTTATGCAAATAAATATTGCATGGATTACAAGCATAGGTTCAAGCAATACACATTGGTATGGTTTAGTATTTCTCGGAGTTGGTGTTTTAATGTTTTTTCCAGTCGAATTTCTGACCGAAATTAGTGATCAAACAGGTTGGCAAATCGGCTGGCGGCATGTCATCTGGCTTGAGGCAATTCTCGTAAGTCTCACGGTTGGAACCATGGTCGCCTTAAAATATTATTTTCATGAATCACATTGGTTCGAACCTTTGGGAGGTATTAGCGTTGTCGCATTAATGCGAGGAATAATGTGGTTCATCAATCAACTATTTGGTTCTGACGACGAATGATAAACTTCGCGTTGCTCGTAATTCAGCTTTCCGTCTTCAACTTCACCACCGCGTCACGCAATTGTTTCGCCAGTTCTTTGCGATCATCCGTCGTCCGTTGAAATTTTCCGAATCGCATCGTGGCGTGAACGTGACGTTTGCTCAACAGATTCACCGCGTGCGAAAAAAAAACGTGGTCGCCCCAATAACAAACTTCGTTGCGCGCGTCGCCGCCGTCGAGTTCGTAATGCAGATAGCCGGTGGAAATTTCGTGCGTGCCGGTCGTGACCGGTTCCAGCAGCGACGAGCGGAACGGCAAAACATCGTCGCCATTCGTGCTCGTGCCTTCGGGAAAAACCACGACAAGCACGCCGTCCGCGAGCGCAGATTTGATTTCGCGATTCACCACGCCAACGTGCGTGCGCCGGGCGCGTTCGATAAAAAAGGTTCCGCCGAGCGACGCCAGCCAGCCGAATATCGGCCAGCTCCGCACTTCGGATTTGGAAACGAAAACCGCCGGCGTGATCGCGGCGATCACCAAAATGTCGAGGTAGCTCAAATGATTCGAGACGAGCAATCCACTTTGGGGAATCGGCCCGACGGAATTGTAATCACAACTGTAAATCTTGATGTGGCGACGCGCAGCGCGATGCAGCCACGCGGCGCGCGCGCGGCGTTTGGATTTTTGCGAAACGAATGACGTCGTGAAAATGTAATCCACGACCACGACGCCGACTTCCAACATGAACCAACAAAGTTTCCCGGCGGCACGCAACGTCATGCCAGATTTCAAACGCGAATGGTGCAGCGGTCAATTCAGAAAATTCAACCGAGAAAGCGCTCGCGGGCAGAAGGCGTCAGTTTTTCCAAGTCAACGAACGTGAGAAAATCAATCGTGTGAAATTCACGATCCAGCGCAGGTGGACCGCAAATCTTCGCGCCGATGGTCAGATATGCGCGCAGCAATTTGGGAATGGAAATTTCCTCTTCCGCCAAGCGATCGAGCGGACAATCGAATTTCGCCGTCGGTCGCGTCTGCCACGGGATTTCCGCGATGTGTTTTTTGCGGCATAATTCCGCGTAAGCCGACGCACCGACTGCCGCGTCCTGCGACGTGATAGAACTGCAACCGAGCAGATAGCGCGCGCCGCGTGCCTTCGCGTAATCCGCGATGCCCTTCCACAACAAACCGAGCACGATCAGATTGCGATGCTGCCGGTGCACGCACGCGCGGCCGAGCTCGACAATTTCATTCCGCAATGATTCGAAGACGCCGAATTCAAATTCTTGCGCGGAATAATAACCTAGATTTTTCGCCGCGTTTGCGCCGGTCTGCAAACGATACGTGCCGACGATTTGCTGCGACGGCAAATGTTCGACCAGCAGATGATCGCACACGGCGTCAAACGGATCGGCATCGCGGCCGGTCGCATAGGATTGCGCAAGCCCTTCGTTGAGTTCGAGATTGAAAACTTGAAAGCGCAATGTCTGCGCGGCGTGGATTTCGTCGGCATTGCGCGCGAGCCGCGCGGCGTATTGCGTGGAAGCGCCAACCATCAAGCGAACGGATTCGGTGATCTGATTCACGACGGCAAAATGCCAAAGCCGTGTGACAACGAAATGGCGGCGAAGTTACTTTTTGCCGCGCGCGGCCAGAATTTTTTCGACGTATTTGCCGAGCATGTCCGCCTCGAGATTCACCGCGTCGCCGACTTTGCGTTCGCGCAACGCCGTGACTTCAAACGTGTGCGGAATGATCCAAATGCGGAAATTTTTTTTGCCCACGCTCGCGACGGTCAAACTCATGCCGTCGAGCGCGATCGAACCTTTGTGGATGACGTAACGCAAAACTTCCGGCGGCGCGGCGATCTCGAGAACGTGATCCGCGCCCAATTTTTCCCAACGAATAATTTTACCCAGACCATCCACGTGGCCGGTCACGAAATGGCCGCCGAGCGAACCATTCGCGCGCAGCGAACGTTCCAGATTTACGCGCGAACCAACTTTGGCAAATTGCAAATTGGTCAGCCGCCAACTTTCTTGCAGCAGATCGAACCGGATCAGTTTCGCTTTTCCGCGCGCCGAAATTTTCACCGCCGTCAGGCAACAGCCGTTGACCGAAATGCTGTCACCAATCTTCACGCCACGGCCGCAGACATTTGCGCGCACCGTCAATTCGATGGCCCGCGCCGTCGTCTTGATGGTTTCGATGATGCCCGCTTCTTCAACAATGCCCGTGAACATAAAAACACGGTAGTGCAAAGCTGCCGCTTTGCCCAATTTTTTGTGATTAGAAACTTATTTTTGTTGCGAAGACCCGGCAAAGCGGCAGCTTTGCCCTACCGTTCAAACTCGCGCCGTCAGCAATAGATCTTCGCCCAATTTTTGCCATTCAACTTCGCGAAGCTGAATCACGTCGCTCAAACTTTTTGCACCTTCGCCGGCAACCGCTTTGCGCGAATCGCGTCCACCCAAAATTTTCGGCGCATAAAAAAATGCGACGCGCTGCGCGAAGCCACCAAGCAAAAATGAAGCATTCACTTCGCCGCCGCCTTCGACCAAAAGGCTCGTCACGTTTTCCGAACCAAGTTTTTTCAAAAGCCACTTCAAATCGAGTTTTGAATTTTGAGTTTTGAATTTTGAGTTGGTTGTCGGCGCGACAATGACGTTCACTTTTTTTGCCAAGGCAGCAACTCGCTTTTTTGGCGCATTCTTGGAAACAACAATCGTGGTCAATTTGGCAAATTCATCGCTGACAACTTTTGCTTTCAACGGCGTGCGCGCTTGCGAATCCAAAACAATCCGGCGCAACCGCGAATTTTTATTCTGACTTCTGACTTCTGACTTCTGACTTCTCGCCGTCAGGCTCGGATCATCCGCCAAAATCGTATTCACGCCGACGAGAATGGCGTCGCTGCCCTGACGCAATTTCATTCCGAACGCGCGCGCTTTTTCGCCGGTGATCCATTTGGATTCGCCGCTCGCCGTCGCAATTTTTCCGTCCAAAGTCATCGCGGCTTTCACCGTGACGAATGGCGTGTGATGAACGATCCAATGATTGAAAGCTTCGTTCAACTTTTCACATTCGTCGCTCAAAACTCCATGCACGACTTCAATTCCTGCGCGTTGCAAAATCTTAAATCCTTTGCCCGCGTGTTTCGGATTCGGATCGGTCGCGCCGATGACCACCTTTTTTATCCCGGCGGCGATGATGGCATCCGTGCAAGGTGGCGTGCGTCCGTGCGTGCAGCAGGGTTCGAGTGTGACGTAAAGCGTCGCGCCTTGGGAATTGTGGCCGCGTTTTTGCGCGTCGCGGAGCGCCTCGATTTCCGCGTGCGGCAAACCGACGCGCCGATGCCAGCCGCGCCCGATGATTTTTCCGCCTTTCACCAAAACCGCGCCGACCATCGGATTCGGCGAAGTTGCGCCGTAACCGCGCTTGGCCAAACGCAACGCTTCGCGCATGAAAATAATTTCGTTCATCCGCCCAACTCCAATCCGGCGCGCGCGCCGTGCCAGAAGCGGAGCACCTCAACCGTCTGCTTGGTTTCATTCACGCGATAAACGATGCGGTAAGGCCGATGAATAATTTCGCGCAAGATTGGATCGCCGCGTTCCGGCACCACGCGGCCAAGTAGCGGCTGCTCCCGCAACAGTTTTAATTTTTCAATCAATGCCAAACCAAAATGTTCGGCGGCGGAAGGATTATCGCGGGCGATGAAGCGGACCAGTGCGGCCAAATCGTCGTTGGCAATTTCAGTTACGAGGACTTGGAAAGCCATGACGGAAGATTTTTCTCCACCTGTTCGAGCGGGATGAGCCGGCCTTGATCCGCCTGCAGCTCGCCCTCGCGGACGGCGGCGAGAAATTCAATCTCCTCGCGGATTTCGCGGAACGAAACCTCGTCAGGCAATCGGCGAATGATTTCCAAAATCGTCTGCTTATCGCTCATGGACTTAATCTAATCTGCCAAAAACGCTTGGCAAGTGCAGGATTTGGTGACGCAATTCAGTAGCCATGCAGAGTAGCCAACGCCGGAAAATCCTGAAGGGATTTCATCATTCAGCCCAGCGTTGGCGCTGAAAATGGAATGTATGACGGTTTGAACTAATAAATATGAGGCAACGGCTCGTAATCTAAACTGAATGAATCCAAGCCAAGCACTGACTGCTCTATCTTTACGTTTTGGAGTTTTTGGTTTGCCCTGACGACATCAACAACTTTCTTCCTGTTTAGTAAATCCATATTGCAGCCGACAACTACTCGTTTTATACAATCTGGCGGTAATTTAAATAAATGCACAGTCTCGCTTCTCATTATTTTTTCCTCATCGCGATTCTCCAAGAGCTGATACACGCGCCATTCTTGCTCCTCAATCCATTCGATGCTTTTGGTTTTCAACATCAGGATTATTTCGAGAGGTGAAGTTTTCTCAACGTGATTCTTAGGTCGGTCTTTTGAGTAGAGCACCTCCGTGAGCATTCCAAAATCAAATTCAGCGTCCGTTCGGTTTGCCGCGTTAAAAAATAAATGTTCCGAATCAAACTCAATTAGAATCCCCCGGTGGGAATCAGCGTAATGCGCCCACATCAAGAGATTCTTTTCTGCTGCACTCAGCGAAAGTATTCCAACCTTGGTATCCCAGTTATTGAAAGCATAGTTTGTGGCTGCTTGTTTTTGATACGTTAAATCATACTTGAGCCGGTCCATGCTTGGCTGATTGTAGGTGTTCTGAATCTTTCTAAATTCTTCGTAAGTTTTTTCCCCTCCAGCCAGCACAAATTGACGATACATTCTCCGATCTACTATTTCTTGAGCTGCATCAAGCTTTTCAGGTGTGTGGCCTTCAACTGACAGCCGCATTTCAAATGGGTCATTAAACCGAGATGGTTGAGTGAACCGGATTAGGAGGTTTTCAAGAATGTCAATTCGATCAGAACCAACATACTTAAAAATTTTGCCCGGCGGTTTTGCCATAGCTAACAGCACTTGAGTTCATTCCTCAAACAACGCCTGCGCGAATTGTTTCGCGTCGAACGGTTGCAGGTCATCCGGCTGTTCGCCGAGGCCGATGAATTTGATGGGCAGGCCGAGTTCCTTCTGGATCGCGACGACCATGCCGCCTTTGCTCGTGCCGTCGAGCTTGGTCACGATGAGGCCGGTGAGCGGCACGGCCTTGTTGAATTCGCGCGCCTGGTTCAACGCGTTCATGCCGGTGCTGCCGTCGAGCACGAGCAAAACTTCGTGCGGCGCGCCCGCGAGTTGCTTGCCGATGACGCGATGCAATTTTTGCAATTCCTGCATCAAATTATGCTTCGTGTGCAAGCGGCCGGCCGTATCAATGAAAAGATAATCCGCCTTGCGCGCCTGCGCGGCGGTGACGGCATCGTGCGCGACGGACGCGGCATCCGCGCCGTAAGCGCCGGCGACAACTTCGATCTTCAAACGCGTGCCCCACAGTTTTAATTGTTCGATCGCGGCGGCGCGAAACGTGTCGCACGCGGCGAGCAGCGCGGTTTGATTTTGCGATTGGATGAAATGTGCGAGCTTCGCGCTGGTCGTGGTTTTGCCCGTGCCGTTCACGCCGACGATGGAAACGACGGTCGGGCTGCCGGAAATTTTTTTCAGCGCGGAATTATTCGCGGACAAACTTTTTTCAATCTCCGCGCGCGCGATGGCAAGATAATCGAGTCCGGCGCTGCCTTGCGTTTCGTAAGCTTTTTTGACGGCGGCGACGATCTGCGTCGTCATCGCCATGCCGAGGTCGGCGGCGATCAATGCGTGTTCGATTTCTTCCAGCGATTCGGCGGTGAGTTTGGGCGAACGCGTG